>NZ_CAKRLH010000020.1 GCF_934359325.1 uncultured Porphyromonas sp. | reverse complement strand
GTGGAGATCCTCTCCACCGGTGGCACCTATGACTATGTCACCAGCCTGGATCTCCCGTGTACCAAGGTGGAGGATCGAACCGGTCTTCCATCCATCCTGGGGGGGAGGGTAAAGACGCTCCATCCGGTGGTCTTTGGTGGTATCCTGACTCGTCGTGGTAATGAGCAGGATTACAAGGACTGCCGCCGCTTCGACATCGATCCGATAGACTTGGTGATCGTGGATCTCTACCCCTTTGAGGACACTGTAGCATCCGGCGCTTCGCATGAGGACATCATTGAGAAGATCGATATCGGCGGCATCTCACTGATCCGTGCAGCGGCAAAGAATTACTCCGACGTGGTGATCATCCCATCGGCTAAGTATTACGATGAGCTTACTGCCCTGCTCGCAGAGCAGGATGGTGAGACGACGCTGGAGCAGAGGAGACACTTCGCACGAGCTGCCTTCGAGGTCTCCTCGTCCTACGATACGGCGATCCATGATTACTTCCTCTCTCTGGATGGTCCGGCAGAGGAGTCGGATGATCTCCTCCCGCAGGATTGTTTTGCCCTCTCGATGGAGGGGAGCCAGTCGATGAGGTATGGAGAGAATCCCCATCAGCGTGCGGCTTACTATGGTAGAGGCTTCGAGGAGCGCTTCGATTACCTCCATGGCAAGCAGATCAGCTACAATAACCTCCTGGACGTGGATGCTGCCGTTCATATGATCGAGGAGATGGACGAGCCTGCTTGTGGCATCGTCAAGCATAATACTCCCTGCGGTCTTGCGGTCCGTGAGACGATACGAGAGGCCTACTTGGCTGCTCTCTCCTGTGACACAGAGTCGGCTTTTGGCGGCATCGTGGTGCTCAATAGACCGGTGGACCTGGCGACTGCTGAGGAGCTCCACAAGCTCTTCATCGAAGTGCTCATCGCTCCCGACTATAGCAAGGAAGCGCTTGAGCTGTTAACGCAGAAGAAGAATAGGATCATCCTGAGAGACAAGATCGGGAAGGATAAGTATCCTCTACAGTTTCGATCTGCTCTCGGGGGCATCCTAGTACAGGAGCGTGACACTCTTGTCGATCGGGCAGCCGATCTCACCGTGGTGACTCGCTTGACTCCCTCTGAGACTGAGACGAGTGACTTGCTCTTTGCGATGCAGGCGGTAAAGTACTGCAAGAGCAACGCTATAGTCCTAGCCAAGAATCGTCAGATCCTGGGTGCCGGCTACGGTCAGACTTCCCGAGTGGAGGCGCTGAGGCAGGCGATCAGCAAGGCAGCAGCGATGGGCTTCTCTCTCGAGGGAGCTGTCATGGCCTCTGACGCCTTCTTCCCCTTCCCTGACTGCGTAGAGATAGCACATGAGGCGGGCGTGGTGTCCGTCATCCAGCCGGGCGGGTCGATACGTGATCAGGAGAGCATAAGCTATTGCGATGAGCATGGTATGTCCATGGTGACTACCGGTCATCGCCACTTTAGACACTAATTTTTTACTAAGATATAGGATGGGCTTTTTCTCACTGACAAGGAAATTAGCCGTAGACTTAGGTACTGCTAACACGGTCATCATAGAGGATGGTAAGATCATCATCGACCAGCCGAGCTATGTGACTCTCAATAAGAAGACTGATAAGGTCGAGTGGGTCGGCGCCGAGGCGTATCGTCGCTTCGAGAAGGAGAATAACGATCTCTCCACTGTACGACCGCTTAAGGACGGCGTGGTCGCTGATCTGGATGCCTGCGAGTATATGATCCGTGGGATGATCCGTATGGCTACGACGAAGAAACACTTTTTCCCTACTTCGCTGAAGGTGGTCGTCTGTGTCCCCTCGGGCAGCACCGATGTAGAGATACGAGCTGTGCGCGATGCGGCAGAGAAGGCCGGGGCTAATGAGGTGTACCTTATCCACGAGCCAATGGCTGCAGCTATCGGTATAGGTATCGATGTGATGGAGCCTACCGGTAACGTGATCGTAGATATCGGCGGTGGCACGACGGAGATCGCAGTGATCTCGCTGGGTGGCATCGTGAATAATAAGTCGATTAAGGTGGCTGGTGACGAATTTACCAATGACATCGTCGACTATATGAAGGTCCAGCACAGCATCCGTATCGGAGAGCGTACCGCCGAGGAGATCAAGAAGAATGTCGGCTCTGCTCTCGATCAGCTCGACGATGAGCCCGAACCCTATACGGTAGTAGGCCAGGATCTCGCCAGCATCCTACCGAAGACGGTGGATGTCAATTACCATGAGATCTCGACCTGCCTCGATAAGTCGATCACCAAGATCGAGACCGCTATCGGTAACGCTCTGGACGATACGGCTCCAGAGCTCTATGCCGATATCTTCAATAACGGGATCTATCTGGCTGGTGGTGGTGCTCAGCTGAAGGGGTTGGATAAGAGACTTCAGTCCAAGTTCCAGATCCCCTTTAAGATTGCTGAGGATCCCTTATACTCCGTTGCCAACGGCACATACATTGCCCTCCAGAACTCGGATAAGTATACCCTGCTCTTTAAGTAATCCATATGAGGCTCCCCCTGACTGCTGGTCTGTCAGGGTGGATGGTCTCTCATATCGAGCATCGTCTTAATGGATCGCCTCATCGAATTTCTCCGGTCCAAGAGACATCTTCTGATCTTCCTACTCCTGGAGGTGATCGCTCTTGCGCTTCTCTTCAGTGGTAGTAGGTACCGATCCAGTGTCATGCTGAGCTCTGCCAACGACCTTACCGGCAGGGTAATGGAGACGGCACAGACCATACGTGCGTACACAGGCCTGGAGGAGGCTAATGTGGAGCTGCTCCATAGGAATGCTCAGCTGGAGCGGGAGGTGCTACGGCTGCACAATCAGCTGGAGCGACTCTCGGTCGACTCTCTCTCATGGCAGCGTCTGGGACGTGACACCCTGGAGAGACCATTCCCCTACCACTACATAGTGGGTAAAGTCGTGGGGATGGTTCTCTTCGACAAGAGTAACTACCTGACCTTAGACATTGGTAAGCTTGATGGCGTGGCAGTGGACATGGGAGTCGTTAGTACAGATGGGGTGGTGGGCATCGTACAGGCGGTGAGCGACCATTACTCGAGAGTCGTGCCGGTGATCAATAGTACCTTTGGGGTTAGCTGCAAGGTGGAGGGCTCTGACTTCGTCAGCGTCCTGAAGTGGGACGGTCAGGATATCGATCACTCGCTCCTGACCAATATCCCCAAGCATCAGTCTCTGGAGCCGGGACGGTCTGTATATACAAGTGGATACTCTGCCTCTTTCCCCTCCGGTCTCTCCATCGGGACAATAGTCGGTCCCGGTAAGTCCCCCGATGATAGTTTCTTTGCCTACCGGGTAAAGCTGTCCACGCACTTTGCTTCGCTCAAGTACGTGTACGTGCTACAGTATGATAATCGTCAGGAGCGAGCTGTCGTCGAAGATCCTGTCACTGATAGTCGATCCGTATGAGTAAGTATACCCCGAGACTTGGGATCCTGACCCTCGTGCTTCTGCTCCTGCAGGTGGTACTCTTCAATCATCTGCTACTCTTTCAGTACTTCCTCCCGATCCTATATCTCTATCCGCTGCTCAAGATGCCCTACAGATCAGAACCGTTGGTCCTGACCCTCGTAGCAGCCTGTATCGGGCTCTTCATCGACCTGATGATGAATACTCCTGGACTTAATATGGCCGCCTCCACTCTTACTCTTTACCTGCGACCGAGGCTGCTGAGCGGACTAGTGGACAAGGATAGTCTCGACAATGCGGACGAAGAGAATCCGCTCATCACTCCTCGCTTAATGGGTGCCGGAGCTTATCTGCTCTACATCCTCACGCTCACGCTGGTACAGATCAGTACGATATTCCTCCTTGAGTTCTTTTCTACAGGACTTTTAGTTCACACATTACCCTATATAGGCGGATCTGTTGTGATGACGGTCTTCCTCTTTATGATCTTTGATGCACTCTTTATGCCGCGCAGGAGGGGATGAGTAGATTGCGGAGTCGCTATAGTGAGCGCAGCTTTATCATCGTAGGGGTGGTGACGCTGGTGGTGATTGTCTACGTGGCGAGACTCTTCTATGTCCAAGTGCTCTCTCCGGAGTACAAGCTGGCAGCGGAGAATATTGCCTTCTACCACCGGACCCTGTACCCATCACGTGGACTGATGCGAGATCGCAACGATAGTCTTGTCGTCTATAATACCGCAACGGCTGATGCGAAGATCATCATGCGTCAGATGGAGGACTTCGACAGCCTTGCCTTTTGCCGCATACTGGACATCGATCTCCAGGACTTGCGTGATCGTCTGGAGCAAGTCAAGGATCGGGAGTCCAATAGAGGTTACTCGCCCTTTGTGCCACAGACCCTCTTCTCTCAGATCACATCAGTCGAGGCGGGTCTGCTGGAGGAGCAGCTCTACAAGTTTCCCGGTCTCCTGATTGAGCATCACACCTCACGGGCCTATCGATACACGGCAGGGGCACTTCTGCTGGGGAATATCGGCGAAGTGGGGCCGGGTGATATCAAGCGAGACCCCTACTACACGCCGGGTGACTACGCCGGTACAACCGGACTGGAGAAGAGCTATGAGCGCTTCCTAAGAGGAAATAAAGGGACGTCAATCCTCCTCAGAGACGTCCATGGTCGGGTGCAGGGTCAGTACGAGGAGGGAAAGTATGATCAAGAGCTCACCTCCGGGCATGATCTCAAGCTCAGCATTGATATCAAGCTGCAGGCCTATGGCGAGAAGCTGATGCAGGGAAAGAGTGGGGCGATCGTCATGATCGAGCCAAGCTCCGGGGAAGTACTTGCCCTGGTCTCCTCTCCTTCCTTCGATCCTGCACGGCTTGTAGGTAAAGAGCGAGGTCAAAACTATCAGCAGCTAGTCACCGACCCAAGTAAGCCGCTGTACAATCGTGCGACGCAGGCGGCTTATCCTCCGGGATCGACATTTAAGACAGTACAAGCGGCAGCCTATCTGCAAGAGGGGTGTATCACTCCGGGGACAATGTACTCTTGTTATCGCGGATACCCACTCTTGAGAGGACGTCCTCGCTGCCACGGACACGGCTCACCGCTCGATCTAAGACACGCAATTGCTACCTCCTGTAACGCCTATTTTTGCTGGGGCTTGCGCGCATTCCTGGACGACCGGTCGCGCTATAGTACCGTAGAGGATGCATTTGATCACTGGCGAGACTATATTGTCAAGATGGGTTTTGGGCACAAGACCGGAGTCGATCTCCCCGGAGAAAGCCGTGGCTATATCCCAAACTCTGAGGTCTATGACAAGATCCACCATGGTCGCTGGACCTCCAGCTCTATAGTCTCCATCTCGATAGGACAGGGTGAAATCCTTGCCACACCCATGCAGATTGCCAACTTTGGAGCTATCGTTGCCAATAGAGGGCATTACTACACCCCCCATCTGGTGAAGGAGATCGACGGTCTGCCTCAGGACTCGCTCTACATCGAGCGTATGGAGACAGGGATCCGACCCGAGTACTTCCAGGTGATCGCCGAGGGAATGCGTATGGCAGTGACCGGAGGAACTTGTCGCAAGGCCAATCTCTCTGACTATGCCATATGCGGAAAAACAGGGACAGCGGAGAATCCCCACGGAAAGGATCACTCTCTCTTCCTCGGATTTGGACCTATGGAGTCCCCTAAGGTCTCCATTGCCGTCATGGTTGAGAATGGGGGCTTCGGAGCAACCTACGCCGTCCCAATCGGTCGTCTCATGCTGGACTACTATCTCCATGGTGACTCGATCACCCCGTCGTCTGTAGGCTATGAGAAGACTATGCTATCCACTGTAATCCGATAACTCTATGTCCGCAAGATACTCATCCGGAGGCACTCTGGGGCTGCGACACCGAGCAGATTGGTTGACGATCCTACTCTATCTGATACTGGTAGCGATCGGCTGGCTCGCTATATACGCTGCCGATGGGACCTATACGATTACTGACAGTTCCTTCAGCATCGAAGGAAGGGCACTCTCTCAATTGGTCTGGATCGGAATCTCCCTAGCTGCCGCCATCGCGATACTTCTCATCGACACCTTTTTTCTAAAGCAGTCCGCCCCGGTCCTCTACTTCTTGATGATTGGCTTGCTGATCCTGACGATCTTTATAGCACCGGATATAAAGGGGTCTCGATCGTGGATTGTGGTTACCGAGTCCGTGAGACTGCAGCCGGCGGAGTTCTCTAAGCTAACCACCGCCCTTATGCTTGCGTGGTGGATGTCGAAGTATAACTTCAGCCTAAAGCGGACAAGAGATCTGGCTGTGGCCTGTGCGATCCTCGTCGCCCCGATGCTAATCATCATTATGCAGTCAGAGACCGGCTCGGCACTGGTCTATGCGTCATTCATCATCCTCCTCTATAGAGAGGGTCTCAGCAGTGCAGTACCTCTCTTCCTTGTCTTCTGCGCTCTCCTCTTCGTCCTCGAGCTAAGGTTTTCGGAGGTGATGTGGGGAGTAACGTCCGCCGGACGGCTTATCGTGATGCTGATGATCTATATCGCAGTGATCCTCTCTGCTCAGGCTTACTGCGATCTGAGACGAGCCTGGCTGCCTGGGCTGGTGATCGCTCCCGGTCTAATGCTTGTTGCCGCCATTATCTCCATCTGGCACCCGGTAGACTATTCTATCTTTGGCATCGTGTCCCTTCTGTTCCTCCTTGCCTGGGTGGTACTGCAGGTGTACAATCATCGCGGGAGGCATATAGGTGGTCTGATCGCCTTTGTGGTGGTCAGTGTGGTGATGTATGCAGGAGTAGGTTACTTCTTTGACAATATCCTACAGCCTCATCAGCAGACCCGTATCCTTGTCTCGCTGGGGCTCAAGGATGACCCCGCCGGAGCAGGGTATAACGTCCATCAAAGCCTTATTGCGATCGGCTCTGGTGGCCTCACGGGCAAAGGTTACCTCCAGGGGACTCAGACCAAGCTCTCCTATGTACCGGAGCAGACGACGGACTTCATCTTCTGCACCATTGGCGAGGAAGAGGGCTTCATCGGCTGCCTCGTCGTCCTGCTTCTCTTCCTTGCCCTGATCTGTCGTATCATCTACATTGCGGAGCGCCAGCCGGACACCTTTGCCCGAGTCTATGGCTATTCGGTTGCCTCCATACTCTTCTTCCACCTCTTGGTAAATGTAGGTATGGTGATCGGTCTCGTCCCCGTGATCGGTATTCCTCTCCCCTATATCAGCTACGGTGGATCGTCTCTGCTGAGCTTTACTCTCCTCCTCTTTGTCCTCTTGCGACTGGATGCCTCGCGCATGCCGGTCTCCACTCTCCGATAATATGAAGAAAACCGACACCAAACTCAATCCCATCTCGTGGGTCTCCACAGTCTACTTCGCCATGGGGCTCCCGATGGTTATGCTCTCGGACGTCTCTCTGCTGCTCTTCAAGGATCTGGGCATCCCTGACAAGGAGATCACCTTCTGGGCTTCACTCCTGATCTTGCCGTGGAGCCTGAAGCCCTTCTTCAGTCCGGTGATGGAGCTCTTCGGGAGTAAGCGGCAGTACGTCTTTATCTCTGAGATTATCTCCGCTCTTATGCTCGGGCTGATTGCGGCATCGCTTGGCTTAGAAGAGTCTTTTCCGCTACTGCTCCTCCTGATGGCTGTGATGGCACTCTCAGGGTCGGTGCATGACATTGCCGGGGATGGAATCTATATGGAAGCACTCACGCCTACGCTTCAGAGCAAGTTTGTCGGGTGGCAGGGTGCCTTCTACAACATCGCCAAGGTGCTGGCCAAGGGCGGACTGGTCTATCTCGTAGGTTACCTCACGACCTCTATTGGGATTGTCCGCTCCTGGCAGAGTATGGTACTGGTGGCGGGCGGACTGATGCTGCTACTCGGTGTGTGGCATATGGCAGTATTACCCCATAGTGAGTCCCCAGTAATCGATGAGAAGCGATCTCTCAGGGCGACTCTTCAAGGGGTATGGGAGATCTTTGTTAGTTTCTTTGAGAAGAAGCACATCTGGTTTTACCTGCTTTTTATTTTCCTCTACCGCTTTACTGAGGGGCTGGCCATTAAGGTGGCGCCACTCTTCCTGAAGGCCGGCACCGAGCTCGGAGGGCTGGGGCTGACAAATAAGGACTTTGGTCTCATCTACGGGACCTTGGGGACGATAGCCTTTATAGGAGGAAGCATATTAGCCGGGTACTACATAGGTCACTATGGTCTCCGTAAGGTGCTTTTCACTCTGGCTGTGATTTTCAATCTCCCCTTCATCATCTTTTTCCTTCTCGCCTTCTTCCACCCGACCAATCTAGTATGGCCGGCGGTGGGGATCATCGTAGAGCAATTTGGCTATGGTTTCGGATTTGTCGGCCTGACGCTCTTTATGATGCAGCAGGTGGCACCCGGCCCTCATCGCATGGCACACTATGCCATTGCCAATAGCTTGATGAATCTCAGCTATATGATCCCCGGTCTGGTCAGTGGCACGATCAGTGATGCGGTGGGGTACAGCTCTTTCTTCCTGATTGCAGTCCTGGTGTCAATCCCCGGGCTGATATGCGCAAAAGTAGTACCTTTCTCCTACGATGGAGATGGTAATAAGCTTACTAAATAAATGAATATGGATAATATCAAAATCGCCGGGAGGTCTCTCCCCAATATGCCTTGGGAGGATCGTCCTCAAGGATGTCATGCTCCGCTCTGGAGATACAGCAAGAATCCCATAATTGGTCGGCATGAGACCCCGACAAGTAACAGCATATTCAATAGTGCAGTCGTCCCATTCAAGGACGGGTATGCCGGGGTCTTCCGCTGTGACGACACCAATCGAAGGATGCGTCTCCACGTGGGATTTAGTCAGGATGGGATTTCCTGGGACATCTGCCCTGACAAGATTGACTTCGACTGCGACATACCCGAGGTGGGGGAGTGGGTCTACGGCTACGATCCACGGGTGACAGAGATCGATGGTCGCTACTATATCTCCTGGTGCAATGGCTACCACGGACCGACCATCGGTGTGGCATGGACTGAGGACTTCCGGACCTTCCATCAGCTAGAGAATGCATTCCTGCCATTTAATCGCAATGGTGTCTTCTTCCCCCGTAAGATCAACGGTCGCTATGCCATGCTCAGTCGCCCGAGCGACAATGGTCATACCGCCTTCGGAGACATATTCTACAGCGAGTCGCCGGATCTCGAGTTTTGGGGACACCATAGACATGTGATGTCACCGGCAGACTTTGAGGTAAGCGCTTGGCAGTGTCTCAAGATCGGCGCAGGACCTATCCCTATCGAGACTTCGGAGGGCTGGCTACTCATCTACCATGGGGTGCTTAGGAGTGCCAATGGATATGTCTACGCCTTCGGTTCTGCTCTCCTTGATAAGGATCAGCCCTGGAAGGTAACAGCACGGAGTGGGGCGTACCTCCTCTCTCCGCAGGAGCTCTATGAGTGCGTCGGCGATGTCCCCAACGTCTGCTTCCCCTGTGCGGCTCTTCATGATCCGGACAGTGGACGGATAGCCGTCTACTACGGATGTGCCGACTCTGTGACAGGGCTCGCCTTTGGCTACATACCCGAGATTATTGACTTTACTCGGAGGACAAGCATACTATAGACGGGGAGGGGGATAAATCCTATTACCGGTATTAGTCGCACCTAAACCCGGTATTAGTGTTCACTATTACCGGGTTTAGACTACATTAATACCGGTAATAGTTAGGAGGCGCATCCGGAGCGCAAGACCAGAGTCCGATAGTCCGTATGATAGTATTGGTAAACCCAATTAAATAGGTTACCTTTGCAGGCGAAACGGGGACGTATGGATCCCCGTGGACATTGAAATATATCTATATGATCATTGTACCGGTAAGCCAGGGCGAGAATATCGAGCGTGCCCTGAAGAGATTCAAGAGGAAGTTTGACCGCACAGGCACCATGCGTCGTCTGCGTGAGAATCGTAACTTCCGCAAGCCATCCGATGTTCGCCGTCGTAAGATGGAGAAGGCTCGCTACGTGGAGAATATGCGTAGAGAGATGATGGAGTGATACTTGCCTATCACACGAGGTGAGTAGACCATGTAGAATATTATATAGCACTGAGGAGGTGTATAGCATAGAGAGACAGCGGTGACTTGCCGTTGTCTCTCATTTTTTACCTTACGTGCCCAGGCAGCCGGATCGGGGTATTTTGGCTGTTTTTCCAGCGTTGGGCTTCTCTTAATGGGAAATATTTGTAAGTTTGCTGGTATTATGCGTGGAGTTGTCCACGCGGAGTATGATAATCAGTTAAGCAACCATATCGAGTGAGTTTGTATGGACGATAAAGTACAAGAGCTGGCGAGCAAGATCTATAAGGATGGTATCGCCAAGGCTGACTCTCGTGCAGAGGAGATCGTAGCGGCAGCAGAGGAGAAGAGAGATAAGATCCTTGCTGAGGCAGAGACTAAGGCGAAGGAGATCATATCCCGAGCTGAGAGCGAAGTGTCCGGGATGCGCGAGCGCTCCCTGAGGGAGCTTCAGCTTTCGGCTGATCGTGCCTCAGATGCGCTGAGGACGGAGATCGGTGATATGATCAATGACCGTGCTGTCAGCAAGGGGATTGACCAGGCATTTGCCGATCCTGAGAGACTCTACGATGTAGTGCTGAGACTATGTCAGAAGCTTTTCGACGAGGGAAGCAATAGCGTCACCGTATCTACTGAGGATGGTGAGGCTCTCCGTAAGTACTTTATGAACCATGCCGCCGGGATCCTTGAGAAGGGACTTGAGATCAAGAGTGTCCAGGGTAGGGCAGCCTCTTTTGCCATCGCCCCCGCCGATAAGGGCTACGAGGTCGTGGTAAGCAAGGAGGCTCTGACGGAGTACTTCAAGGACTTTATGCGTCCTCAGCTTCGGGAGGCTCTCTTTACGACACCTGACAAGGAGTGATCCTCTATGGCTGAGTATTATGCCTTAGGAGCAGGTCTGCCGACACTGAGACCGGAGATAGGGAAGAATCCTCCGCTTACTCCCTGGGAGTATGTGGAGACTCTGCGCGGGCAGCTTAGCCGCCGAGACAACCAGCTCCTGGATCTTCTGCTCCTTAGTGAGGACA
This sequence comes from uncultured Porphyromonas sp., assembly GCF_934359325.1. Taxonomy (GTDB): domain Bacteria; phylum Bacteroidota; class Bacteroidia; order Bacteroidales; family Porphyromonadaceae; genus Porphyromonas_A. The sequence continues at coordinate 4,530 of NZ_CAKRLH010000020.1, read as the reverse complement.
ATAGGGCACTGGTAGCATTGCTCTACGACCGACCGATCCCCGACCCACAGACTCCATACCTGGTGGGACAGGATGAGCTGCGCAGATTGCTCACCGCCGCGGAGAGAGGTATGGTTACCTCTGAGATGGTAGGCGAGGAACTTCACTTCGATCCGAAGACCTATCCCTCCTACCTGGTGGACTTTATGTATGAGTATCGCCACGATCAGGAGATTGACCGCCCTGCAGAGCATTTCTACGAGGATATCTTAGATAATTATTACTTCCGCTACGTTATGAAGCGGGGGGATAAGTTCGTCCGCACGTGGGTCAGCTTCGAGCGATCCATTCGCCTTGTACTGGCAGCTATTACGATCAAGCGACACGATCTGGATGCTCGCAGGCTGATCGTCGGGGATAGTGAGCTGGTGCGTCTCCTGAGGAGCGGCAACTGGCACGATATCTCTTTCCTCGAGGAGGGGGAGGTGGTGCAGAAGGTCCTGCAGATCTCCGAGGAGGAGGATCTCTCCGTCAGGGAGCATCGCATAGATCAGCTCAAGTGGGATTATTTGGACAGTCTCACCTTTGCTGACACCTTCTCCATAGATACCATGCTCGCCTATCTGCTTAAGCTGCAGATGCTGAGTCGCTGGAGCTCGCTCGATGCCGAGATGGGCAAGAGTCGCTTCAGGGAGATCATGGATCAGCTCAATCACGAGAGTCGGTCCGATCTGGAGAAGTTTCGGGCAGAGGCCAAGAGGCATAACCGTCTCTAAGCTAAGGGATAGACAATAATACAAAACGATATATAGATGAAAACTACAGGTAAGGTGGTAGGGTTGGTCTCCAACCTGGTGACTGTAGAGGTAGATGGTCCGGTCGCACAGAACGAGATCTGCTTCGTCATCCTCGAGGATGGCTCGGAGCTGATGTCTGAGGTCATCAAGATTGAGGGGATACTCGTGGATGTGCAGGTCTATGAGAGTACTCGTGGGCTGAAGATCGGTGATCAGGTCCGATTTGAGCAACACATGCTCGAGGTGACCCTCGGTCCGGGACTGCTCTCTAAGAACTTTGATGGTCTCCAGAATGATCTGGATAAGATGACCGGACTCTTCCTCAAGCGTGGAGAGTATACCGATCCCCTTGATCGGGATAAGAAGTGGGACTACGAGCCGACCGCAAAGGTTGGTGACGCCGTTGAGGCCGGCTCTTGGATAGGTCTCGTGGAGGAGAATCATCAGCCACATAGGATAATGGTCCCCTTTGCATTTAAGGGCATGTATACGGTGAAGAAGCTTACACCCAAGGGGCAATACACCGTAGACGACGAGATGGCCGTCCTGACGGATGAGAGTGGGGTGGATCACTCCATTACTATGACGCAGAAGTGGCCTGTCCGTCAGTCCGTACCCTGCTACGTGGATAAGCCGAGACCCTTTAAGCTCCTCGAGACCGGAATCCGCTGTATCGACATCTCCAATCCTATGGTGGAGGGGGGTACCGGATTTATTCCGGGTGCCTTTGGTACCGGTAAGACGGTCCTCCAGCACGCCATTTCGGAGCAGGCCGAGGCGGATATCGTGATTATGGCTGCGTGTGGTGAGCGAGCCAATGAGGTGGTCGAGATCTTTAAGGAATTCCCCGAGCTCGAGGATCCTCATACAGGTCGCAAGCTGATGGAGCGCACGATCATCATCGCCAATACCTCTAATATGCCGGTGTCGGCTCGTGAGGCCTCTGTCTACACCGCCATGACGATCGCCGAGTACTACCGGACGATGGGACTAAAGGTTCTGCTGATGGCAGACTCCACCTCACGCTGGGCCCAGGCACTCCGTGAGATGTCCAATCGTATGGAGGAGCTGCCAGGTCCCGATGCCTTCCCGATGGACCTCTCGGCTACTATTTCGGCCTTCTATGCACGTGCCGGCTATGTCCATCTGAAGAATGGCAAGACAGGGTCGATCACCTTTATCGGAACTGTTTCTCCTGCCGGTGGTAACCTCAAGGAGCCGGTAACGGAGAACACCCAAAAGGTGGCACGCTGCTTCTACGCCCTCCAGCAGGATCGCGCAGACAAGAAGCGCTATCCGGCAGTCAATCCTATCGACTCTTACTCGAAGTATCTGGAGTATCCGGAGTTTCAGAAGTATGTTGCTGAGGCTGCTTCGCCCGACTGGCTGGAGATGGTTGGCCAGATCAAGCAACGTATGCGTCAGGGACTCGAGATCGCCGAGCAGATCAACATCCTCGGTGATGACGGTGTGCCTGTGGACTACCACGTCACATTCTGGAAGTCAGAGCTGATCGACTTCGTCATCCTACAGCAGGATGCCTTTGACGCCATCGATGCTATGTGTCCTCTGGAGCGTCAGCAGGAGATGCTGGCTCTTGTGATAGACATCTGTGAGAGTGACCTTGCATTTGAGGACTTCAATGAGGTCTCCGTCTTCTTCAAGGAGCTGATCAACGAGCTGAGGCAGATGAATTACTCCGAGTTCCGTAGCGAGGACTACAATAAGTACCGCGAGCGGGCTAAGAAGATGGTGATGACACGCCTCGCGGACAAGTCCCGCTCAGTACAGGAAACGGTTAACGCCTAAGGGTAGAGTGATTATGACTAAGAAAGCATTCCAAAAGATATACACCCACATCTCCGACATCACCAAGGCGACCTGCTCTCTGCGTGCTACCGGTGTGGGTAACGATGAGCTTGCTCTCATCGATGGTCGTGTGGCTCAGGTCGTCCGACTCGAGGACGATGTGGTGACGCTGCAGGTCTTCTCCGGCACGGAAGGCATCCCGACTAATGCCGAGGTGACCTTCCTCGGGAAAGCTCCCGCCCTAAAGGTGGGCAACTCTCTCACCGGACGCTTCATGAATGCCTACGGAGAGCCTATCGATGACGGTCCGATCATTGAGGGCGAGGAGGTAGAGATCGGAGGACCGTCCGTGAATCCGGTTCGTCGTGAGCAGCCCTCAGAGCTCATTACGACTGGTATCTCAGGTATCGACCTCAATAACACCCTCGTGACGGGACAGAAGATTCCCTTCTTTGCCGATCCGGATCAGCCCTACAACGAGGTGATGGCGACCGTGGCAATGCGCGCTGAGTCCGACAAGATCATCCTTGGCGGTATGGGGCTGACGAATGACGACTACCTCTACTTCCGCAATACCTTTGCAGAGGCAGGCGCACTCGATCGTATCGTCTCCTTTATCAATACCACCGAGGACTCGTCCATCGAGCGGGTACTGATCCCTCATATGGCTCTCACAGCAGCGGAGTACTTCGCTGTGGAGAAGAATGAGAAGGTGCTTGTCCTCCTAACGGATATGACCAACTACGCTGATGCGCTGGCCATTGTCTCCAATAAGATGGACCAGATCCCCTCTAAGGACTCTATGCCCGGCTCCCTCTACTCCGACCTAGCGAAGGTCTATGAGAAGGCTGCCCAGTTCCCCTCCGGCGGCTCCATCACTATCATCGCCGTGACGACGCTCTCGGGTGGAGACATCACCCACGCAGTTCCGGATAACACCGGATACATTACCGAGGGACAGCTCTATCTCCGCACCGACAGCACTATTGGCAAGGTTATCGTTGATCCATTCCGCTCCCTGTCTCGACTGAAGCAGCAGGTGATCGGGAAGAAGACCCGTGAGGATCACCCACAGGTGATGAATGCCGGGGTCCGTCTCTTCGCCGATGCCTCCAATGCACAAACCAAGCTGGAGAACGGATTTGACCTCACTGACTATGACGAGCGGACGCTCGACTTCGCCAAGGAGTACGCCAATGACCTCCTCGCCATCGATGTCAATATCAATACCACAGAGATGCTCGATACGGCGTGGCGGCTTTTCGCTCGGCACTTTACACCTGCCGAGGTGGCGATCAAGCAGTCTCTTGTCGACAAGTACTGGCCACAGGATGTAGAGATGGTTGGTCACTCCGAGGAGGAAGAGTAATCCCGGTGAGTATGACTGAGGTATGGCTGTAAAGTTTCAATACAACAAGACCTCCCTCCAGAGGCAGAAAAAGGATCTCCAGCTCCGAGAACGGATCCTCCCTACGATCAAGAGTAAGGAGAGTGCGCTTCGTCTCGAGGTGCGGCGGGTCAAGAAAGAGGTCGAGGATCTCGAGGCTCAGGTGGAGCAGAGCATTGAGAACTTTGACACCATGACCGCTCTCTGGAGTGAGTTTGATCCCTCTCTCGTCCGAGTGGAGGACGTCCATCTCGAGACCCGCAAGGTGGCCGGTATTCCCGTACCGGTGCTGGGGGAGGTAGACTTTGAGGTGCGCCCCTTTAGTCTCCTCAATACCCCCTCCTGGTACATGGAGGGCACCCAGCTGATCAAGGATCTCGCCACGGTAGGCATCCAAGCTGAGGTCGGACGTCTGGAGCTGGACATCCTGCAGCATGCCAGACGTAAGACGACGCAGAAGGTCAACCTCTTTGAGAAGGTGCAGATCCCCGGTCTCAAGGAGGCGATCCTGAAGATCAAGCGCTATCTCGAGGACGAAGAATCGCTCTCCAAGGCGTC
>NZ_CAKRLH010000019.1 GCF_934359325.1 uncultured Porphyromonas sp. | reverse complement strand
TAGTTCTCGATGTCGACCGTCTTCTTACCCAGGAGGAAGTGAATGATGTAGTCGGTCTTAAATTCCTCCTTAAGCACACTCACTGCCTCGAGTATGCTGATCAGTGTCTCTTTTGCTTCCACTCTCTTATGGTGCGCTTTACAGTTATCGCAGTTGTGACAGTTATCTTGCTCGTAGGTCTCTCCGAAGTAATTGAGGAGAAACTTCCGTCGGCATATCGGGCTCTCTGCATAGGACTTCATCTCTTCGAGAAGGAGGGAGCCCACGACCCTCTCGTTATTCGTCTTATTCTTACTATGGAGGAGCTTCGCCATCTTATCGATGTCAGCATTGCTGTAGTAAGCGATGCAGAGCCCCTCGCCGCCGTCCCGCCCCGCGCGACCGGTCTCCTGGTAGTAGCTCTCCAGGCTCTTAGGGATGTCGTAATGGATCACGAAGCGGACGTCTGGCTTGTCGATCCCCATCCCGAAGGCTATCGTCGCCACGATGACATCGATGCTCTCGTTGAGAAACGCATCCTGCGTCTCATCCCGCACCTTGCTCTCGATCCCGGCGTGGTAGGGGAGCGCCTTGATGTCGTTGGCCCTGAGCACCTCAGCAAGGTTCTCCACCTTCTTGCGGCTCATGCAGTAGATGATCCCGCTCTTGTGGTGGTGCTCCTTGATGAAGCGGATGATGTCCGGCTCCACCTCGCTGTCCTTCCGTCGGATCTCGTAGTAGAGATTGGGTCGATTAAAGGAGCTGCGGAAGACCCTCGCATCCCTCATCTCGAGCGCCTTTAGGATATCTTGCTGCACCATCGGCGTCGCCGTCGCCGTGAGGGCGATGATGGGACGTCGCTCGATCTGGTCGACGATCTCCCGGATGCGACGGTACTCCGGACGGAAGTCGTGACCCCACTCGCTGATACAGTGCGCCTCGTCCACGGCGTAGAAGGATACCGGTATCGACTTGAGGAACTCCACATTCTCCTCCTTCGTCAGACTCTCCGGAGCCACGAAGAGCATCTTCGTCGCTCCGCTCGCCAGGTCGGCACGCACCTCCTCCAGCTCAGACTTGGTGAGCGAGGAGTTCATGACATGAGCCACGGACGGGTCTGCAGCGCAGCCTCGGATCGCATCCACCTGATTCTTCATCAGAGCGATTAGGGGAGAGATGATGATCGAGGTGCCCTCGCTGATCAGGGCGGGCAGCTGGTAGCAGAGGGACTTGCCTCCGCCGGTCGGCATAAGCACGAAGGTGTCATGACCGGCCATGATGCTCGCTATGATCTCGGCCTGATCACCCTTGAAGGTGTCGAAGCCAAAGAAGTGCTTAAGGGTCTTGTGTAGTAAGTCGTCAGACTGTTCCATCTCTTAGGGCAAGGTCGGTGATTTTTATTTACTTCATAAAGGTAGTCAAAAAAAGGCTACCTCTCCAAATACCGGATGATGAAGTGGATAAAAAATCGCAGCCTCTGCTGCTCCGACCTCGCCTAAGCGGTCGCAAATATACGCTTTTGCGCCATCTCCCCAAGCTGCCACCTCTCCCGCCTGGTACCCCCCCTCGGACATGGCTCAAATCTATTACCGGTATTAGTGCGCACTAATACCGGTAATAGATCACACTAATACCGGTAATAGATCTGAGCCGTTCCCACTGGGAGGCTCTACTCGAGGATCACCACATCGTGAGGTGGGATGGTCACTGTCGTCTCTTTTGCGGGGATCTCTCGTCCGGAGGTGACCTCCCGGTGCGGCGTCACTCCCTCGGGGAGCGGTAAAGACCGTAGTGCGACACGACGTTCCTCGGAGGTGCCGTTGAGCAGGACTACAACGCAGCTGTCGCCCAGGGTGCGGGTGTAGAGGTAGACCCCGTCCAGAGGACTGTAGTGGCGGAGTTTCCCCCTTGTGACGGTCCTGTTGTCTCTTCTCCACGTGAGGAGCCGCCGGGTGTAATCGAGTGCCTCCTGCTGTGTCGGGGAGAGGTTCCTTCCCCTCAGGGCATCGGTGTGGTCCCCCTCCCAGCCTCCGGGGAAGTCCCTCCTCAAGGCGCCATCGCCCTCACTCTTGTCCGCTGCCATCAGGATCTCAGTGCCGTAGTAGAGCTGAGGGATGCCGCGTGTCGTGAGGAGGAAGGCGAGAGCCTGCCGGTATCGGCTGAGGTTGGCTGCATCGGTGCTGTCCTTACAGAAGCGGGAGGTGTCGTGATTGTCAAGGAAAGTGAGCAGACTATCCCTATCCTCGTAGACGAAGTCGGCTGAGAGACACTCGTAGAGGTGGAAGAGTCCGCCGTCCCACGGGGTGGTCTCTTCGTCAAATGCCCTCGTGGTCGCCAGCATCAGCGGGAAGTCCATCACTGTCGGCAGGCGACTGTCCTCCGGGCGGGCGAGACGACTGCCACGCTGCCAGTAGGCTACCTGTGAGGGGAGCATAAACCAGGTCTCCCCCACGATATTGAAGTCCGGATACTCCTCTAAGAGCGCATCGCACCACTTCCCCATCGCCCCCAGATCACCGTAGGGGTGGGTGTCCTGCCGTATTCCATCGATCCCCGCATACTCGATCCAGAAGATGCTGCTCTGTGTGAGGTAGGTCATCACGTGGGGGTTGCTGTGGTTAAGGTCCGGCATCGTCTCTACAAACCATCCGTCCGTGGCCTCCTCCCGCTCGCTCTTCGGGGCATTGGGATCCATCTGTGTAGAGGTCTTGAAGGAAGTCTGGTGGTACTGACTGCCGTGATGAAACCAATCCTCTCCGGGCATATCGCGGAAGAGTGGGCTCTCGGAGCCGCAGTGATTGAAGACCATATCCATGATGACCTTTAGCCCTCTCTCGTGTGCCGCCTGCACGAAGTTGCGGAAGTCATCGTTGCTGCCCAGACGGGGATCAATGCGGTAGTAATCGGTGATCGCATAGCCGTGGTAGGAGCCCTCGCTCATATCGTTCTCTTGGACAGGATTGAGCCAGAGGGCGGTGATGCCGAGGTCGGAGAGGTAGGGAAGACTCTGCTTGAGCCCCTTTAGGTCCCCACCATGTCGGGCAAAGCCGTCGCTCCGATCGACACGGGTCTCTCGCATACCCTCGATGGTGTCGTTGGTTGGGTCACCATTGGCAAAGCGGTCCGGCATGATCAGGTAGAGGACATCCTTGGGGGAGAAGCCCTGAGCCTTTGTCTCGTGTTTTTTCCTCTTGAGTAGCGGGTAACTGATGATACGCTCATCGCCCTCTGCCCCCCGTATCCGTATTCGGAGATCCTGGGGCACGGCACTGCTGAGATCCAGATAGAGGAGACGGTAGCGAGGATTGGGAGGGCAGACCGTCTCAGTTAGCGTAATGCCGTCGCCCTCTACGGTGAGCGTCGCACCGACCAGCTCATCTCCGTAGAGGAGGATCTGGAGTGTCGGATCCTTCATCCCCACCCACCACTGCTGCGGGTGGATGGTGAGCCGGCTCTCCGCTCTGAGGAGCGGGCAAGTCAGTATCAGTAGCAGTAGGGTGATAAGTGGCTTGTGAGTATGCATAGTCATCGAAAAAAAGCTCCCACCGGGGACGTGTCACCGGTGGGAGCAAACCTATCAAAATCTTTCTTACTGTGTGGAGATTACTTGTCGAGCTTCTGGAAGAAGTAGTTGCCGGTGAGGTCGTTGAAGTAGACGTTGTACTTCCCTGCCTCCTTGGCGGTCACCTTCCAGTTCTCTCCGCCGTTGGCGATGCCGAAGTCGGTGGGGAATTTCTCCTTCTCCTGACCTCCCCAGTTGGTACTCCAGGCAGCATCGGCGCGAAGCTTAAATTCGCCCTCCTTCAGCACGATCTCCCTGCCGATCCAGAGGTGCGGCTCGGTACTCGACTGCTCGAGGAAGAGGTCATGGTCCCAGTCGATGCCGGCGGTGCCTATGATACCCACCTTGCTGAGGGTCGGCTTGGCTGAGACATCGATGGGCGTAAAGCTGATGGTCGCTTGAGCGGGATCGAGCTTGCCCCTATTGACGGTCAGGGTGATCCGGTAGTATCCGGCAAGAGAGCCGGCGGGGAGCGCAATATTGTCTCCGCCCATATCGAGCTTGCCCTCCTTCATCCCGAGGATGTTATCCCAGCTACCGATGCTGGACTCTGGGAAGATCTTGAAGGCGGCACCGACCTTGAGGTATCCGTCGTAGTGGTAGGTGAGGGCGCTATTGTCGTCGGCGAAGAAGAGGTGATCGGTATTGTCATTCTTCCAGACCGGCGCACCGTCTCTGCCGCTGAGGTCCCCCACGAGGAAGTAGAGATCAGGGCGGACAGTGGCGAAGAACGGGGTAACGGTCAGCTCCAGTGGTGCCGAGGTGGTCCTATAGGTCTCGAGGGTGTGGTCGTTCCCCTTATCGGCCAGAGGAAGCGCTTCCACCGTAACGGAGACCTTGCCCGGAGTGTCGCCCTCCATCTCCAGCTCGGTGACGAGCCGCTTATTGAGCTGCTGGAGTGGGATAGAGATCTGACGTGCCCCGGTGGGGACCGGGAAGTCGAGCTGCTTGTCGCCCCCCTCGCGGGAGAGGATGACGGTGTAGGTAGCGGGGATCTTATCGCCATACTTGGCGGGGCTCCAGCTCAGGTCGAGCGTGCCGGTGCTCTCGGGAGTGATCGTCAGCTCTGAGGAGGTGGGCTGATCGAGCACGGCGGGAGACTTAGAGGAGAGGACGGCATCGAAGCTCTCCATCGGATCCTCGGTGCTACATCCCGCCACGAGGGAGAGGATGAGGGCAGCGAGGGTGGAGGATGCCAGGTGGTATATTCTATTCATAGTCTGAGTCATTTGCTTTGGGGACGAAGGTTAGGATTGGCGAGCGCATCAGAGGCGGGGATGGGGTAGAGCAGCCTGTCGGCAGTCATCGCTGCGCCGGAGGCTTTTCCACCCTTCCACTCCCATAGATAACTGCCTGAGGTGAAGAGTCCGAAGCGGATCAGGTCGGTGCGGCGGTGTCCCTCCCAGTAGAGTTCGCGCCCGCGCTCGTCGATGATCTGCGATAGCTCGAGACCGGCTACAGGTGCGATGCCTGCTCGGGTGCGGATGGTATTGAGATAGTCCAGTCCCTTGCCCTTGTCGGCGGCTCCTCTAGCGGCACACTCGGCATAGATGAGGTACATCTCAGCGAGACGGAAGAGGGGGAAGTCCATATCGCAGTAGTCGGGATGGCTGCCCGGCTTGCCGTCGCTGGTCACATTGGTGTACTTATAGACGTAGACCCCTTGGTTGAAGTCATTCAGCTTCTCGATCGTGTCGGTCGACTTGAGGAGCAGGTTGCGGCTGTCCTCCGGGGTGAAGAGCTTGGCAAAGGTCGGCGTCGCTCTATTACCACCCCACTTGCCATTGGTGCCGATACCGTCGAGGAGCTTTTTCTCCTTAAGCTTATTGAGCATATCATCATTGTAGGAGGCGGAGACGAAGAAGGTGGCACCTGACCAGCTCTGGGCATTTTGCCCATCGGCGGGGACGGCGAGGATGATCTCGTCGGTAAACTTGTGGTTGTCCGCCCCGAAGAGATCCTTATATTTCGGGTGGAGCTTGTAGCCGGCGGTGATCACCTTATCGGCATACTCCGCTGCCTCTGCGTAGTGACCGGTGCCGGTGTAGACCTCGGCATTGAGGTAGACGCGGGCGAGCAGCGCCTGTGCGGCAGCCTGACCGGCACGACCATAGACCTGCTGACCGGCAGGCTTGAGGAGTGGCTCTACCGCCCTCAGCTCCGAGATGATGTAGTCGTAGAGCTCCTTGCGGGCGATCTTCTTAGGAGCTGTCTTGCCTGTCGGATCCTGCTCTGTGATGAAGGGCACATCGCCGTAGAGATCCATCAGCACCCAGTACTGGAAGGCTCGGACGAAGCGAGCCTCCGCCTTCATCAGCTCCTTCTCCTCCGGCTTGAGGGGTGAGCTGTCCACGTTGGCGAGAAACTCGTTGGCATACTTGATCTGGATGATGGAGCGGTAGTAGGCTCCGGCGACGAAGCCGGTAGTGGCATCCCAGGTGCCGTCGCTCAGCCCCTTGACTGCCTCATCGTTCCAGGCGCACTTGACCTCGTCCGTGGGGAGCTCCTGGAGGTTGAAGAACGCTCTCGTGAATCCCGTAAATCCGTCGTCGATGCCGGCGACATCGCCCTCCCTGAGTGCCCAAGCGCCATAGACCTTGGCAAAGGCCTCACGTGTACCCTCCTCGGTGGCGAAGACCTTGGGACCGGTTACGTCATTCGTCGGCATCCGGTCGAGATCACGGACGCAGGAGGCGAGTAATAGCCCCGTGAGTAGGGTCGAGATGAGTATGGTAGTAGTTCTCATATTCTTTTGCATGAATTAAAAGGTGAGACCCAGACTAAGAGAGTAAGTGCGGGGGATGGGGTAGAACTGGTGGTCGATCCCACCGGAGACCTCCGGGTCGATGCCCTTGTAGGAGGAGAGGGTGAAGACATTCTGCACCGTCGCACCGAGGTTGATGCCGACGGTGTCGTGGAAGAGGCGACCGAAGTCGTAGCTCAGGGTCAGATTATCCATCTTGAGGAATGAGGCATCTCGGACGTAGTAGTCGGAGAGGTAGTGCTTATTGATAAAGCCGGACGCACTGTAGTCGTGTGTCGCATTGCTGATCCATCCCAGAGGGTCGATGACCGAGTCGAGGGTGGCATTGTTGCTGGAGACGTTGTCGTAGATCTTGTTGCCGGTATTGGCACGCAGGGAGGTAGATAGAGTGAGCCCCTTGTACCGAAGCGAGGTGCTGAGACCATAGAGGAAGTCCGGTGCCGGCTTGCCACAGTGGTACTTGTCGTAGTTGTCTATCTTTCCGTCACCATTAAGGTCCGCAAAGACACCCTCGATAGGCTTGCCCTGCTCATCGTACACCTGCTTGTGGACGAAGAAGGAGTAGGGCGCATAGCCGACGGAGTGGATCTGGGCGTAGTTGCCGGTGGCACCATTGATACCGCCCACCTCAGCACCGAGGTAGGTGGGATCCTCGACCTGAGTCAGCTGAGTGATCTCGGTCTTGTTGTAGGTGGCGTTGAAGTTGAGCACCCAGTTCCAGTCCTTCGTCTCGATCGGGATATAGTTCACCGACAGCTCTGCCCCCTTATTGGTCATGGAGCCGATGTTGGTGAGGAGCTTATTGGAGAAGTTGGCTCCTGCCGGGATCGGGATCTCATTGAGCAGATCCTTGGTGTGCTTGACGTAGAGGTCGATCGATCCGTAGAGTCGACCATTGAGGAAGCCGTAGTCGAGACCGACATTGGAGGTAGCGGTCTGCTCCCACTTGATCTCTGCATCGTAAGCGGCAGGCTTGTACATATTGTACCACTTGTCGCCGAAGAGGTACTTCGACTGATTGCCGCTGAGATAGTAGACCGGCTGATAGCTATAGTTGGCGATACCGTCCTGCTGACCGGTCATACCATATCCGAGACGAAGCTTCAGGTCGCTGACGGCCTCCACATCCTTGAGGAAGGACTCCTCCTTGATCTTCCAGGCCAGAGCGACGGAGGGGAAGATACCCCAGCGATACTCGGGTGCAAAGCGAGATGAACCGTCGGTACGAACCGTCGCTGTTATGAGGTAGCGGTCGAGGAGAGAGTAATTGACACGACCGTAGAAGGATACGAGCGTATTCCTCGGCATGTCGTAAGGGAAGACCGGCTTATTGTACTCGATCCCTCCGGCAGTCTTGTCGGCGTATCGGTAGTCCTTGGTGCGCCAGTCCTGGTAGGAGTAACCCGCCATCACATCGAGTGCACCGAGGAGGGCGTCAGACTCCGCCTTATAATTGACGTAGAAGTCGAGGAGCTTATTCGTCTTCTCCTGGCGGTACCGGTTGTCGAGACCGCCCTTGCCCACCTCCTGATTGGTGTACTCATTGAGGGGAGCTGTCGTGGGGATGTAGACGGTGCCGTGCCCCACGCCATAGTCGTAGGCAAGGTTAAGGTTCATGCTCAGTCCCTTGATGAAGGGGACCTTGTAGGTGATCATCGAGTTGGCGATGATGCGGCTGGTGGTGCCTCTATCCTCTTTCTCCATCAGGAGGGCAAGAGGATTGCGCGGGGCTAGGGAGCGGGGGATCACCTGACCGTCGTCAGTTGTGCCGGTGAGGAACCAGTAGCCACCGAAGGGCTTGTAGACCGCCTCATCGGACATGATCGGCTGCGTCGGGTCCATCCGGACAGCTCCATCAATGGCTCCCTTGTCAGCATAGCGATTTCGGGTGTGGGAGCCCTTGACATTCAGCGTCACGGTGAGGTCGTCATTGAGAAAGTGGGGTGAGAGGCTGAGGTCTCCGGTGACGCGCTGCATGTGGTCCGTCCTTAGGATACCCTTCTCGTCGTAGTAGCCTACAGAGACACGGTAGGGGAGCCAGGAGGTGGCGCCACTGATACTGACGTTATTGTCCGTACCAAAGGCGGTCTGGTAGATGGCGCTCTGCCAGTCGGTATTCTCCTTGCCGAGCATGGCGATATACTTCGCATCGCCACTCTTCTTCACGATCTCGCGGATCTCGTCGCCGGTGTAGACATCAACGTACTTGCGAGGGGTGGAGACGGAGAAGCGGGTGGTCGCCTGGACGCGTAGTGGCTGTCCGAGGCTGCCCTTCTTCGTCGTGATGATGATCACGCCATTGGACGCTCTGGAGCCATAGATCGCTGTGGCAGACGCGTCCTTCAGTACGTTCATTGACTCGATGTCAGCCGGGTTGATCGAGCTCAGCGCACTCGGTGCTCCGGGGAGCGAGCCGCCCTCCATGGGGACGCCATCGATGACGATCAGCGGGTCGTTGGAGGCGTTGAGTGAGGCACCACCGCGGATGCGTATCGTTGAGCCTGAGCCGGGACCTCCGCCGCCGGGGACGATCTGTACACCGGCGATCTTACCGGTGATGAGCTGGTCCGGAGTGGAGATGGCGCCCTTCTGGAAGTCTTTGCTGGAGATCGTGGTGATGGAGCCGGTGAGGTCCTTCTTCTGCACCGACCCATAGCCGATCACCACCACCTCGTCGAGGAGCTCGGAGTCCTCGTGGAGGATAAGGCGAAGGGGGAAGGTCTGATCGGCGACGGCGATCGTCTGATCAACGAAGCCGATGTAGGTAAAGGTGAGACGATCGGACTTGTCGACCTGAAGGGAGAAGTTCCCGTCTGCATCGGTGATCGTCCCCTGCCCCGTCTTGTCAGTCACCCGCACGGTGACGCCGGGCAGAGGCGTGCCCTCCACGTCGACCACCACGCCGTGGGCGTGTATCGACTGGGCGAGAGCAGAGAGCGCACTCCCACTGACTACCACCAGTAGGGCGAGCAGTCGCAGGGTATGCTTGAGTATACTGCTATTCTTATTCATACTAAGATATGGGGTTAAGGGATTTACTTGATCTCAGAGAGGATCACGGCGAAGCCTCCGCCCTCCACCTCGTGCAGGGTGAGGGTGCTCTTGGAGGTCACCTTCTTCTCCGTGATGGTGTAGTCGTACTGATTGGTCAGGTAGTGAGCCTTCTTGCCATCCTGCCACACCTTGGCGATGTACTTCTTCCCCGGGGTGAGGAAGTCGAGTCTGATCTTCGTCGTGCGATCCATCCCGCTGACACTGCCGATGTACCAGTCCTCGCTTGCCTTGTCCTTACGTGCTACGGTGATGTAGCGTCCCGGCTCTGCCTCGAGGTACTTGCTGTCGCTCCAGTCCACCGGCACCCTCTCGATAAACTCAAAGGCATCCATCCGCTCCTCGTAGTGCTCGGGCAGGTCTGCCGCCATCTGGAGCGGCGTGTACATCGTCAGGTAGCTGCCGAGCTGATTGCAGACGGTGGTGCGGACGACATTGTGGTTGTCCGGATTGAGTCGGCTGAGGTCCATCATCAGGATCCCCGGCGTGTAGTCCATCGGACCACCGATGAGGCGGGTAAAGGGAAGTAGGGTAAGGTGATTGGCGGGATTACCACCGGTCTGGAACTCCTGACCCTTCGCTGACTCCTGAGAGAGGAGGTTGGGGTAGGTGCGGCTCAGTCCGGTCATGTGGACCGACTCGTGAGCATTGACCATGATCTGTCGCTCGGCAGCCTTCTTCACCACATATAGGTAGTGATTGACTAGCCACTGACCGTAGTGGTACTCCCCGTGGGGGACGATGTCGCCGACGTATCCGGTCTTGACGCCCGGGTAGTCGTACTTCTTCATCAGGTCAAAGGCGGCATCCAGGTGACGCTCGTAGTTGCGGATCGAGCTGGAGGTCTCGTGGTGCATCAGCATCTTGATCCCCTTCTCCTTGGCGTAGCGGTGGATTTCCTCGATGTCAAAGTCGGGGTAGGGGGTGACAAAGTCAAAGACGTAGTCCTTCTTGTGGCCAAACCAGTCCTCCCAGCCGATGTTCCATCCCTCGACCAGCAGCCCGTCCATCCCGTGGGCGGAGGCGAAGTCGATGAAGCGCTTCACATTAGCGGTCGTGGCTCCGTGGCGACCGTTGGGCTTCACCTTGGAGTAGTCGGTCCGGTCGAGGTGGACGCTGTGGAGGTCATCGGTGTAAGCCCAGGTGCTCTTGCCGGTGATCATCTCCCACCAGACGCCCATGTACTTCATCGGCTTGATCCAGGAGGTGTCCTCGATCTTGCAGGGCTCATTAAGGTTGTAGATCAGTTTGCTCGCGAGGATGTCCCGCGCATCATCGCTGACGATGATGGTACGCCAGGGGGTGTTGAATGCAGTCTGCACGTGCCCCTTGCTTCCCTGTGCGTCCGGGGTGAGGTGGGCGTGGAAGACCATAGCCTTGTCGTCCAGCTCCAGATTGAGCGCCGGGAAGTCGATCAGCGCTGCCTCGTGGATATTGATGTAGAGCCCGTTGTCAGCCTTGAGCTGCAGCGGGGTCTGCACTCCGGTCTTGGAGAAGTCCTGCTGAGAGGCGTTGTGGATGTGAGCCTCATCGTACCGGCTTCTGATCTCGCTGAGACGGCACTCGGTGACGTTGTACTCCTGTGTGTCGTAGTCGCCCGGGATCCAGAAGGCGGTGTGATCGCCTGCCATGGCAAACTCGGTCGCCTCCTCCTTTACCGTAAAGTAGATCAGGCGATCCTGGTCGGGAAACTCGTACCTCAGCCCCATGCCGTCATCGAAGAGGCGGAAGCGGAGGTCCATCGCCCGCCCATTATCGGGCTGACGCAGGTGGATGAGCATCTCATTGTAGTGGTTGCGGATCGTGCTCACCTCGCCCCAGACCGGCGTCCAGGTCTCATCGAAGGTGGAGCGGGCGGCCTCGCCCTGCTGCTCAAAGGCAGAGACGAGATCACCGTCCTCGTGATCCTTGAGGTAGAAGCCTAAGTGGCTGTCCCGCACGACCGGCTTGTCGCCATAGTCGAGGCGATACATCGGCTCGCCCTTGCTCCCGAGGTGGAAGGTGAGGGTGAGGTTGCCATCAGGGGACTTGAGGACCTCTTGTGCCCCGGCGGTGCCGATCGAGATCGTCAGCGCAAGGAGCAGGGAGAGGATAAGCGTACGTGGTTTCATGACTGCTTATATATTATGGTGTATAAAAAAGTGGTCGAAGGCAATGAGGTGACTCCAAGGCGATGGGAGGAGCCGATCCTCAAATGATTTCTGATACAAAATTCACCCCTTCGAGACACTCCTCCAACTAACCACAAAAGTATATAAGGGTGTATTGGCCGAAATGGGTCGTAGCGTGCAGATTATTAGGCAACTAATTAATTTTGTTAACCTATAAATATAACCTCAGTATGGTCTGTTTTCGAGGGGAAGGAGGCAGGGCTGACGCATTTGAGCTTTACAGTAAACTATCTGATGCTCGTCAGAGTTCGGTGAATTCTAAACCCGGTATTAGTGATCACTAAACCCGGTAATAGTGATCACTAATACCGGGTTTAGTTTGGGGGCTGATTCACTTGAGTTTTACAGTGCCCGCCCGATCCCTTAGCGGTCGTCGCCCTTTTGCCAGGTGAGACCTTGGGTAAGTCCAAAAACGTTAGCCCTGGGAGAGGAGGTCTCATTTTGCCCCCATTTTCTCCCCGAGGAGATCTACCTCGATCTCCCGATCTTCATGATCTCGCCCTCGAAGTCCTTATTCTCTACGAGGGACTTATTCTTGACTCTCGTCTTGTAGGTGTTGATCGTATTGACGGAGTAATTGAGGAAGTGAGCCACCTGCTCCGTCTTGGTGATCCCGACGCGGATCAGGGCGAAGATCCTCATCTCTGGTGTCAGCGGGTCGCCCGGCAGGAGCGTCTGTTGCTCCTCCGGGGGGAAGAGTGCATTGTACTCTGCGACGAATGTGGGGAATAGCTGGGTGAAGGTCTCGTCGAAGTCGGCATACATATCCTTCCGCTCTCGCACCACCTCGCTCTGACGGATCCGCTTGCGGATCGCATCGTACTGCTTGCTCTCTAAGCGCTTCAGGATAAAGCGGTAGAGCTCCTCCTGCTCGTGTATGTAGGCACCCTGTCTGTAGAAGGAGGAGCCGATGTACTCATCCTTGATCGCATTGGCCTCCTCGAGTCGCTCATTGGAGACTCGTAGTGCGCTATTGGCCCTCTCTATCTGCGTCGTTGCGCGGCGTAGGTGGCGCATCTGGAGGATGATCACCACGATCGCTGCGATCAGCAAGAGGCAGAGCAGCGAGGCCACCACTGTATATATGGTCATCTGTCGGCGGCGAAGGTCGAGATGTCTCAGCTTGCTCTGCTCGATCAGTGGGCGGATGTCCCCCACTGCCATCTTCCGATGCTTCGCGTCGTAGTAATTGGCATCCTGCATAGCGAGATCGATATAGCTCGCCGCCCGGTCGATCTCCCCCGTGCGGTAGAGCAAGCCGGCGAGGCGGGCGAGGGAGGTGGTCTCGTGCGTCCCGGTGATGAGATCATATCCGGCGGAGCGGGCAAGTGCCTCCATAGCCATCCGCTCGTCACCCAGCTCTGTGGCGGCACTTCCCTTGAGGGAGAGCAGGATCGCTCGGTCGCGGTCGGTGATAGACTTTAGTTGGAGTACCTTGTCGATCGTGGACAGTGCCTCGCGGTAGCGGTGGAGGTGGAGTAGCTTATGGATCTGAGCGAAGTTGTGATCGTGCGAGTCCTCGGGAGAGAGCGACAGAGCGAGGTCCGCCTCTCGGATGCCCTCCTCCCGGTAGCGGTGCGCCATGTCGTCGTTGTGGTCATTGTACTCCGCTAGGTCGAGGAAGTACTTCATCCTAAGGAGGTGGACCGCAGTAGCCTCCTCATCTGACATGTCGTCCGTCTCTATCGAGCTGATCGTCTCATGCGCCTCCAGGAAGAGCCCCGCCGAGAGGTAGCAGTAGGCGATCTCTATCGCGGCAGCACGGGCTGCGGCAGCTCCGGGCAGCTGATGCCCCAGCTCCAGAGCCTGCTTGGAGAAGTAGAGTGCCGAGTCGAAGCGGAAGGGTCGGTACTCCTGCGCCAGCTCCAGCGTCGTGCTGTATCGCTGTTCTAATGGACCCTCCTCCACCGCAGCCAGCTGACTACGCAGGTCGCCGAGGCGAGCCTCCTTGAGATCGGTGAAGTGGGTTCGTCGGTCGACTAAGAGGTCCAGACTGTCGAGGATGGCGGCGAGCTCCTCCTGCTGCGGCTGCTTCGCTCCATGGCAAGCAGACAGCAGGGAGAGGATCAGCATGATCCCCGCCAGATGGACACTTATGGTACCTGCTCTCTTCATTTTGTCTTACAAATATAGAGTTTTCTTCCATATGCATCTCCGGAGCCGATGAGGAGAAGGCAGCGCACCCCGGCGGACAATCATCCACCGGGGTGCGCCTATTATGATCTGTCAGAGCGAGATCAGTCTCGCAGGTCTACGGCTACGTAATTGATGCGGCCGTTGGTATTGATCAGCTTGACGAAGAGCACCTTGTCGCTGCTGCCGGATACGACTTCGCTCACGATTTTGTCCACATCCTCCTTCTTGCTTACTCGGAGGTTATTCACCGCAAGGATCACGTCTCCCTTGCGGATGCCGGCGCGGAAGAACTTTCCGTCCCTGTCCACGCCTACCACCTTGACTCCATAGGAGA
Organism: uncultured Porphyromonas sp.; assembly: GCF_934359325.1. GTDB lineage: Bacteria > Bacteroidota > Bacteroidia > Bacteroidales > Porphyromonadaceae > Porphyromonas_A. The sequence continues at coordinate 1,602 of NZ_CAKRLH010000019.1, read as the reverse complement.
CGCCAAGGTCGCTCATCTCCTTCTCAGTCAGCTCGAGGAAGGCAGCACCGATCGAGCTCTCATCGATGCGGGTGACAGCCTCGGTATTCCCCTCGCTATTCTTCAGCACCATATCGAGAGTGAGGGACTTACCCTTACGGTCGACGGAGGCACGCACCTTATCTCCGGGCTTATGTGTGGAGATGGTCTCCTGGAGATCCGACATCGTCGAGATGCTGTGCCCGTCGATGGCGGTGATCACGTCTCCCTCCTTGAGACCTGCCTGCTTGGCGGTGCTGCGGTCAGCCACCTCCATGATCAGAGCTCCCTGGGAGACCTTGAGGTCATACTTCTCCGTGGCGGCAGAGGTGATGTTGGTGCCTGCGATCCCCAGCACGGCGCGCTGCACGGTGCCGTACTCCTTGAGATCACCTACGACCTTGTGTACGATGGAGGTGGGGATGGCAAAGGAGATCCCGGCGTAGTTACCGGTGCTGGAGTAGATCATCGTATTGATCCCTATCAGTTCGCCTGCCATATTGACCAGAGCCCCGCCGGAGTTGCCAGGATTCACCGCCACGTCAGACTGGATGAATGAGCCCACCTGGAGTGATCCCTGACCGCTCCCAGCAGCACGCCCCTTGGCGCTCACAATACCGGCGGTCACTGTACTGCGGAGGTTGAACGGGTTTCCGATCGCCAGCACCCACTCACCGACACGGAGGTCATCGCTGTTGCCGAAGGGGATTGCGGTCAGCTCCTTACCGGCATCGACCTTGATCAGTGCCAGGTCGGTGGAGGGGTCTGTCCCGATTACCTTGGCCTTATACTCCTCATTGTTATTCGTCGTGACATAGACATCATCTGCCCCATCGATCACGTGATTATTGGTGACGATGTAGCCGTCCTTGCTGATGATGACGCCCGATCCGATCTCCACCTGCTTGGGCATCTCCTGCCGCTGCTGTCTCCCCTGCCGAGGATCCCGCTGCGAGGGGATACCGAAGAAGAACTCAAACGGATCGAAGTATCTCTGCTGAGCCATGCGGACCGCCTTCTCTGTCCGGATATTGACGACGCCATCGATCGTCTGCTCCGCCACCTCTACGAAGTTGGGTGGCGTGGAGGCCACGTAGGCTCTGGATGACTTTGCCGGTTCGGCGGTCTCATAGGTCTCTCCGGATGGCTGATCGGCATGCTTCACGATCGCCACCCCGCCGATCGCACTAAGTGTCGAGCAGGCGATCACCAGTGCGCTTGTGAGGATGATTTCTTTTGCTTTCATACGCATCTATATTATCTCTTGTCTTTTCTTCGATTTCCTGACAAATAAACGGATTAAACTACTTGCATTCAATAGTCAACCGTTGGCTAATTAACACTTTGCAAATACTATGCCCCGATTCTTCTGTCCCTTACAGATGATTAACCAATCCCCGTCCGGTCTTAGGAATAAAAAATAACGACCTGGAGGGGAAAAGAAAAGCGACGAAAGGTAGACTTACCCTTCGTCGCTCTGTGAATTACTTGTCTGGCGCTTGAACTTGGACTTGAACCAAGGACCCTCTGATTAACAGTCAGATGCTCTAACCAACTGAGCTATTCAAGCATTTCCGCCCTCCC
>NZ_CAKRLH010000018.1 GCF_934359325.1 uncultured Porphyromonas sp. | reverse complement strand
TATGACAGAAGAGGTAGCTTTTTGCAGTAAGGAGACCAGAGGAGACTCCACGAGACATCGACCTCGTGCCGTGGTGGTATCTTTGCAGCCGGACTCCGCCCCTGTGCTTTTTGGGCTCAGACCGAGAAGAGAGCAATGACAGCTGAGTAAAACATAATGGGGAAGTGGTGTGACAGGAGCTCGTATGACCAAACAAAAAACCCCTCGCAGACGTATGCCTGCAAGGGGTTGTATTGTCGCCCTAAAAGGGCTTGGGAGAAAACTGTCTCTCGACAGCTTTGCGTCCCGATATTAACCTAAAATCTAATACTATGAAAAACACACTGCAAATGTAAGTCTATTTTGCCTTATTAGCAAGTTATTTTACGTTCTCTTCCTCATTAGGGGGCGATGCGGTTCAGGGACCAGCTCCCGTCCTCCTGCAGGAGGTATAGGAAGCGGTCATGGAGGCGGCTGGGGCGTCCCTGCCAAAACTCGATCCGATGAGGCGTCACCTCAAATCCTCCCCAGCTCTCGGGACGGGGGACCTTTACGCCCACCTTGAGTGCCTCCTTGGCAAACTCGGTCACGATGAACATACGATTGGGGATCGGGTGGCTCTGGGGCGAGATCCGAGCGCCCACCTGACTCTTGTAGGGTCGCTTGGCAAAGTAGGCATCCGACACCTCAGGGGCGACGTGCCGACAGATGCCCTCGATGTGGATCTGCCGCTGGAGCTGGTGCCAGAGGAAGGTGAGGCTCACCTTGGGGTTAAGGTCGATCTGGTGTCCCTTGCGGCTCTCGTAATTGGAGTAAAAGATAAACTTCCCCTCCTCAGAGATCTCCTTCAGCAGCACCGTCCGGGTGCAGGGCTGACCGTCCAGGGTCGCTGTGCTGACGATCAGCGCCGTCGGCTCGATCACATTCATCCTGAGTGCATCCTCGAGCCACTCGCGACACTTGTCGAGCGGATCCTCCGTCATGTCGCTGTGTGAGAGTGAGCCGACGTTGTAGTCTCGTCGGATGTCCTCGAGATTCATCTCCTCGCTCTTATGATTGGTATCTGTCATTGGTCTATCGTTTTACTCAAGAATAGTATAGAGGCTCTCAGCTCCGCCAGTAACTGGGGTGGAAGAGTGAGAGCACGGTGAATATCTCCAGTCGCCCCATTACCATCAGTAACGACAGGAATATCTTCGACACGCCGCTCAGCGACGAGAAGCCGCCATGCGGACCGAAGACACCCAGAGCTGCCCCGGAGTTGGATATACACGAGATGGCACATGAGATAGAGTCCGTCAGTGCGTACCCCTCAGCTGACACCATGGCCGTTGCCAGGATGATGAGGCTGGTATAAGCAAAGAAGAAAGAGGTAACCTGCACTATCACTTTATCGGTGATCAGCATGTTACCCATACGTATGGTAGTGACCACATTGGGATGGACACGACGAAGCAACTCCTTACTCAGGTTCTTTGCCAAGACAACAAAGCGCACCACCTTAAGTCCTCCGGATGTGGATCCCGAGCAACCGGCGACAAATATGGTTGCCAGCACAAGGAGTCCAAAAAAGCTGCCCCACTCGGAGTAATCCCCGGAGAAGAAACTGGTGGATGTCCCCAAGCTGACAATAGTGAAAAAGCTCTTGAAGACTGCCTGTCCTCCTCGGTGATAACCACTATACCAAAGCCAAACCCCACCGATAAGTGACACTATAAGCAGTAGTGACAGATACCAGCGTGTCTCACTATCCTCCAGTAGTCGCGACGGCTGACGCCGGACTATAGCGAAGTAGATGAGCGCAAACTTTATGGCACTTATGGTCATAAAGATCATGGCAACCAGCTCCACATACCTCGAGTCGAAGTACCCAAGAGACTGTGAGTGGGTACTGAAACCGCCGGTAGACACGCAGGCAAAAGCGTGGCAGACGGCATCGTATAAGGTCATCGGTCCTGCCCAGAAGAGTAGTGTACAGAGGATCGTGAAGCTCATATAGATGACGATGAGCCACTTCGCCATCGTGCCAATATGGGGATCAAACTTCTGATGCACCACTCCCGTGGCTTCGTTATTGAAGATCGTCGTGGCTCTCTGCCCAGACATTGGCACAAAGGCGACTAAGAAGGCGATGATGCCCAGTCCTCCAAGCCATTGAGTGGAGGCTCGCCAGAAGAGAATGCTCCTCGGCACTTGCTCTACCTCCTCCAGCACCGTGCCTCCGGTCGTGGTAAAGCCGGCCATGGCCTCGAAGAAAGCACCCGACACTGATGATATGAAGCCACCAAAGAGGTAGGGCAACATGCCGATGATAGAGACCAAAAACCAGCTGATCGTGACTGCCATAACCCCCTCGCGAGAGCCGATGTTACTTCGGTCACGATCACGACCAATAAAGATCAGTAGTAAGCCCACAGCCGCATCCACGCCCGCAGTGATGGCGAGCGGCTTGGTCCCGGTATCATGCGGATAGTAGAGCGAGATCAAGAGGGCGATGATGAGGAAAGGGAAGAGCACCATACAGAGCTCGCCCATCGTCCTGAGGACAAAGCGGAAGTTGAGGAGCCGCTTAGTGGGTCGGTAGTCGTCTACGAAGAAGTCTTCCCTTAGCATCACTTAGCTCAGCACTCTACTTGAAGAGATCATCCAGCTCGGAGTCTCTGGCATTGATATTAAAGACGAGGACCGTGTCGCCCGGCTTCAGGACTGTGTGCCCCTCGACGAGATAGACCTCCCCATCCCTAAGGAAGCCTCCGAGAGTGATGCTACGGGGGATCTTCAGGTCCTTGATGGGGGCCTTGGTGATCCTGCTACCCTCCGTGATGACAATCTCCAGCACGTCGCCATGACCGATCGCCATCGTCTTGGCATCAGAGATGTCTATGCGATGGAGGTGGCGGATGATCTTACCGGCAGCGATGATCTTCTTATTCACAATGTTGCCGATGCCGAGCTGACTGGCGATGTCGAGGTAGTCGACATTCTCGATCTCCGCCACGGTGCGGGGAATGCCGAGATGCTTGGCGTTCATCGTCGCAATCATATTGATCTCCGAGCTGCCGGTGAGCGCGAGGAAGGCCTGTGTATTTCGGATCCCCTCCGAGATCAGGAGATCGGAGTCGGCTGCATCACCATGGATAACGAGGGTATTGTCGTTGGTCACTTCGGAGAGCTCCCGACACTTCTCCAGGTCCCGCTCGATGATCTTGACGCTCATATCATGAGGCAGGAGCTCCGCAGTGCGTAGTGCGATGCGGCTGCCACCCATGATGATCACCTTCCGCACATCCACCTTAGGCTGACCGCAGTACTCACGGACGGTGTCCAGATTCTGCGTATTGCAGGCGACGTAGACGATGTCATTGACCTCCAGGGTGTCGTTTCCTCTCGGGACAAAGCTCTCCCTCCCGCGGACGATGGAGATGATGTGGAAGTGCTTTTCATCGAGGTCCGACAGCTCCATGAGCCGCTTCCCCAGCAAGGGGGAGTGCTTCGTGATGCGAGAGGCGCAGAGGTGGAGCCGACCACCGAAGAGCCGCCAGTACTGACGCGTCCACGGCAGACGGAGACCATTGTATATCTCCTGAGCTGCGAGCGCCTCCGGATAGACCATCTCGTCGACGCCGAGACCATTGAAGTAGGGAAGATACTGGGGCAGGAAATAGTCGTAATTGCTCACCCGGGCAAGGGTCTTCTTGACCCCCATCCGATGGGCGATCATGCAGGAGAGGATATTGGCACTCTCAGAGGGAGTCACTGCGACGAAGAGGTCAGTCTCCTCCACCCCCGCATGCTTCAGCTGACGGATGGAGGTAGGATTACCCACGATCGGCATAATCTCGAGCGAATTGTCGTAGGCAAAGTCCACCTTATCCGGATCCTCGTCCATCAGGATCACATCGTGGTGCTCCTGCTGACTGATCAGCTTAGCCAAGTGGGTGCCGGTCTCGCCCGCTCCTACTATAAATACTCTCATCGCTTATGCTCGACTAAGAGGCTCTCCACCTCACTCCTGATACTCTCCTCATCGATGCCCACGTACGCCCGCTGGACAGACACATCTCCATGCCTGATGTACTCATCCCCGACGCCGAGACGGCGGATCGGGATCGACACACCCTGATCAGAGTAGTACTCGAGGAGTGCGCTCCCCATCCCGCCGGCGAGAGCCGCATCCTCGATGGTGAGGATCCGACGATACCGCTTGGGGAGCTCATCCAGAAGCTCTGTGTCAAGGGGCTTAAGGAAGCGCAGATTGACCAGCCCCACAGACTGCTGCCTCTCCTCCCTGAGGCGCTCGACGACACGCTGAGCAACAGCGCCCACTGGTCCGTAAGTGACGATTACCAGTTCATCCCCCACAGCCAGCTCGTCACTCTTGCCGATCGGCAGCTCCTCCATCGGTGCTTGCCAGTTGCCATTGCTGCCCTCTCCGCGCGGATAGCGGATCACGAAGGGTCCCTCATCCCTGTGCTTATAAGCGGTGTACATCATCATCCGCAGCTCCCACTCATCGATCGGTGACATCAGTGTCAGCCCGGGGATCGACCGCAGGTATGCGAGGTCGTAGAGTCCCTGATGCGTCATTCCGTCATTGCCAACGAGACCGGCTCGATCGACGCAGAGGATCACCGGCGCCCTCTGCTCCGCCACATCGTGGATCACCTCGTCGACCGCTCTCTGTAGGAAGGTGGAGTATATGTTGCAGAAGGGGATCTGCCCCTCCAGTGCCAGACCGGCGGAGAAGGTGACCGCATGACCCTCGGCGATACCGACATCGAAGACCCTGTCCGGATACTTTCGGAGCATATACCCCATCGAGCTCCCGGAGATCATTGCGGGGGTGATACCGACGACCCGCTCGTCCAGTTCAGCGAGGTCTACCAGAGTCTTCCCGAATACCTCTTGAAACTTCTCCGGCGCCCCACTCTCCTTGCTCTTATGAGCCAGCTCTCCGGTGCGGAGGTCGAAGCGTCCCGGAGCGTGCCATAGGACGGAGCTGTCCTCGGCCGGCTTATACCCCTTCCCCTTGACCGTCTTGACGTGAAGCAGCTTCGGTCCCTCGAAGTCCTTGATCGCCTCCAGCACTGAGACAAAGGTCTCGATGTCATTGCCATCAATGGGACCGAAGTAGCGCATGCTGAAGTCCTCGAAGAAATTACCCTCATCGGTCATCAGTGCCTTGATGCTGTTATTGAAGCGCTGAAGATTTCGCTTCCTCGAGTCGGTGAGGAGATTGAGCTTCGAGAGCCCCTTCGCCCCCATATTACGGAGCTTATTGTACTCCGGACTGGTGATAAACTTGACCAGGTACCGACTCAGCCCACCCGTCGCGGGGTCGATGGAGATGTGGTTGTCATTGAGGATGACGAGGACGTTATTGTGCCGCTCGGAGACGTTGTTTAGCCCCTCAAAGGCCAGCCCGCCCGAGAGCGCACCGTCGCCGATCACAGCGATGACATGATTGTCCTTCTGATCCAGCTTGCTCCCGGCAGCATAGCCGACGGCGGCAGAGATAGAGTTGGACGCATGACCGGAGATAAAGGCATCGTAGATGCTCTCCCCAGGGTGAAGAAAGCCACTGATCCCGCCCCACTGACGTAGTGTGGGGAACGCCTCTCTCCTCCCTGTCAGGAGCTTGTGTGCATAGGCCTGGTGCCCGACATCCCAGATCACTTTGTCCTCCGGGGCATCGTAGACGTAGTGGACCGCCACGGCGATCTCCACGGCTCCCATACTGGCACCGAAGTGACCCGGAGTCTGGCTCAGCACCTCCGTCAGGTAGAGACGGATCTCACGGCAGAGCTGAGGGAGCTGTGAGCGATCAAGTCGCTTGAGATCCGCAGGAGTGTCGATATGTCTGAGGAGAGAGTAGCAGTCGTCTTTCTTAGCACACATAGCCGTAACGTTATTCTTACCGCAAATATACCCATTTTGCCCCTTTCCCTTGGCCCCCGACCTCGGTCCGCAGGAGTGACGCATTTGAGCTTTAAAGCAAAGAAGTGATAATCCCTGTCGCTGTGCAATCTTGTCGACTGATCCACGCCCTGCCGCTACCGCCTGCCGATCCCGCAGGGGCGAAGCCCCGGAGGGATCATCGCTTTTTAGACCGGGTGTCGAGGCACGATAGTGCCTAAGACCCCGGGAAAGAAGTCCCGCTAAAGATATACGACCCCGCTAGGGCGTCGCACTGCATGAGTAGACTGATAGTGCGACACCCTAGCGGGGTCGGGATCGCTTGCGTCGCCCAATCCACGGGTCTTCGGGGCTACGCCCCTCGACCCGTGGCTAAACAACGGGCACCCCTGTCGGGGTGCTTCGTTCACCACTCTTCACAATGAGTCGAATGACTTCTGTACCACTCAAATGCGTCACCCCTGCCTCGCTCCGACAAGAAAGCACTACAACCCAATCATCACAAGGAGCCCCAACTATTATCCTGTTTTATCGGCTCCACATACTCTCTCACACAAGACTGACTACCAGCAGGCAGGGATCTGTCGATTCTATTACCGGTAATAGATTTATCTACAGTCGGTATTAGTGTCCACTATTACCGACTATAGTTTCACCTAATACCGACATTAGTCCGCCACCCTCCTCTCTGCAATAGGTGTGCTTGCCCCATCTTATCTCCAAACCTCCGACAGGCTCCATGAGTAGTGTGTAAATCACAGAATGTGTCGCTACTGTCGGGTGAGGGAAATGGGTACATTTGTCCAGTTACTATCAGGTAAAATGTTATGGAGCGAGACCACCAAGAAATAAGCCTATTTGAAAAAGGGGGTATTGTACTAGCTATACCCGATGTACCTGACTCTGAGATTCCACTCGGGACTGGGGTTAAACTGATGGAGAGTGCGGGACTGGATGGCTCAGTAAAACCCGCTCTCAGAGCTGATGAGGACGCCATTGCTGACGCCATCGGACCAGACTACCGCATCGTAATCAGTGCCTACATTGAGCCAGGGACAGATGGTTTCTGGTCTTACACGTATAGCCCCGAGGATGTAGGAGCCTATGGGTACGGGAGGACCATCAGAGAGGCGAAGAATAGTCTTCTTGACGGGATTGAGATAGTCAAAGAGAGATATGGAGAAATGGATGATCAAAAAATGATGCCCCACTCCATAAGAGGGGATTATAGGGTAGAGTTTGACATACAGCCGTCACTCAGAGACTATCCGGACGACCTAGAGATCAAAAAATAGTCAAGCGTATCAGGACTATGGGAGTCGACCTTAACCTCATCCTACCCAACGACTGCAAGGACATAATGGATAATGAGTATGCCCTTGCCTTCTTCAAGGATGCTCTTAATAGAGTTACGGCATTCTTTGGGGGTAGGAGAGAGTTTGTGACTGAAATAACTATTTACAACTCTGACTCTACAGGATGGGAGGAGTATGAAGTGCCGGAGTACAGCTTTACCATTCCTCTGATATCAGCGACGTACTACCTGAACAAAGGGTACTGGGAGGTTTCTACTGGAGATCGATACTGCTTCTATTTTTGGCCATATTCTGGAGATGTGGATAGGAATGGAAACCCTTATATCGGAGCACGCTACAATTGTTTCAATGCGGCAAGGATAATGGGTTTCTCTGAGGGATGGATTAGTGATGATTACCACTCCTGGAGATGTCTGGTGGGAGATGTAGATAGTGACTTTGAGACTTGGCTAAGATACGGTAAGGATGAGGAGGATGCGATAGTCCATGAGTATTCCATGAGTATCTTCGGAGATGAGTTTGGCGAGTACAAAGACTATGCTACCAAGTACCACGACTCATTCAAGGAGTGCTTTGACTTGCTTGAGTCTTTTGAGAGAGATTATCCGGAGTACAGAGTTCTAACGATAGGATGCCCTGATAAGGAATTTACCCTGGTCTCCGATGGAAACAACATCTTTATGGTTGATGCCGACACTGGGATGCGTCTCTCAGACTTTCCCATTGAGAAATTCTTGTCTGACCCTAATGGAGAAGAGCCTATACCCTTCCCCCGAGAGTGACAAAGGGGCGTGCCGGCTAACCGACACGCCCCTTGTGCTAATGGGAATGTGCTAAGGATTACTCAGCAGACTCTGCCTCGTTGCTCTCAGCAGCAGCCTCCTCGCCCTCCTGCTCCTCCTCAGAGGCAGCGACAGGCTCCTCAGCCGGCTTCTCCTCCTCCTTCGGGAGCTCGAGGTCCTCAGGATTCTCGCTGGTGACGATGACAGGCACCTCTACGGCGATATCCTTGTGGAAGCGAATCTTGGCGACGTACTCGCCGATCTCCTTGATGCCGGGCATCTCGATCATCTTGCGATTGATCTCATAGCCCTGAGCCTCCAGCTCGTCAGCCACCATCGTGGTGGTGATGGAGCCGTAGAGACTGCCAGTAGAGGAGGTCTTGGCGGAGAGCTCCACCTTGGCACCGCTCAGCTTGTCGGCATGCTTCTGCGCCTCAGCCTTGAAGGCCTCCAGTTTACCAGCCTGCTGACGGAGGTTCTCCTCGTGTGCACGGAGAGCGCTCTCGGTAGCGAGCACAGCCATACCCTTAGGGATTAGAAAGTTGCGACCATATCCGGGCTTCACGTCTACGATCTCGTTCTTGAAGCCGAGGTTACGGACATCTTCTTTCAAAATAAGTTTCATATTCTGTCTCCTTTTAGTATTCTCAAAAAGTGATTATCTGACTCCCTGATCACCTCTCCATCAGGTCGGTAACGTAGGGGAGGAGGGCAAGGTGGCGAGCACGCTTGACCGCCTGAGCGACGCGGCGCTGAAACTTCAGCGAGTTGCCGGTGATGCGACGGGGAAGGATCTTACCCTGCTCGTTGAGGAATCTCTTGAGGTACTCAGGGTCCTTGTAGTCGATGTAGTTGATGCCGGCCTTCTTGAAGCGACAGTACTTCTGCTTGTCGCGGGTCAGCTGGGTCAGGTAGCGCATCTTGGCTCTGCCCTTGTTGTATGTCTTCTTTGCCATGATATGTCAGTTTGCTTGGGTTACCGGATCTTTACTCTGCCTGTGCCTCCTCAGCGGGAGTCTCAGTAGCAGCAGGGGTAGTCTCCTTGTGGTTGCGACGACGCTTCTCAGCGTACTCGTGAGCAAAGCGATCCTGCTTGAAGGTCAGGAAACGGATGACATGGTCATCGCGGCGGAAGTTGATCTCGAGCGTATCGACAAAGTCAGGCTCTGCGTCAAACTCGATGAGGAAGTAATTACCGGTAGATAGCTTGTGGATCGGGTAGGCAAGCTTGCGCTGACCCCACTCCTCACGGTTCACCACGACACCACCGTTGTCGGTGATCAGATTGGCGAACTTATCTACCGTTTCCTTTGTCTGGTCGGCAGACAAAATGGGAGTTAAAATGAAAACGGTTTCGTAATGGTTCATCTCTGTAACCTTATTAGTTGTGAGTGAATAAATGAATAATTCGGGTGCAAAGGTACCCCTTTATCCCCTCAATTCCAATACCCCACCGGCTTAGAGTGGATCAGAGGTCCACCTGGCGGGCGATGTTTTCGCCGAGTATGCGGTAGCCGTCGGCATTGGGATGCAGACCGTCGCGAAAGAGGGCGTCGATGAGCTCTCCGTCCTTAGTCAGCCCCTCGGAGGCGTCGATGAAGGTGGCTCCCGGGATGACGCTAACGAGCGACTCGGTCAGCATATTGAGCGGGCGGATACGGGACATCATATCCTTGCGGGGCAGTACCCCGAGGACGTAGAGCCGAGCCTTGGGCTTCATACGCCGGATGAGGGTCGCTGTCTCAGCGATGCCGAGGGCGATGTGCTGGTTGTCATCTCCGGCGGAGAGGTTATTGGTCCCGATGGCGAGGAGGATCACCTCCGGATCGCAGTCGTCAATCTCCCCGTGGGTGAGGCGCCAATTCAGGTTCTCCACCCTATCCCATCCGAAGCCCATATTGGTCACCACGCGATCCCCGAAGAGCTTGCTCCAGGAGACATCCCCGCGGTGGTGCTGCGACGCCGGTAGCCCGGACCAGTAGTGCATGATCGAGTTGCCCAGCACCAGCACGCTCGGCTTGGCGGTTCGATTGCGGAGGATCACCTCGTTGTGCCTCCGCTCCCAGACGTAGGACGCTCGGTCTCTCGACTGCGTCACCGGCGGGCAGACCCACTTCGTCGGCAGCCCCAGAGCCCCCCTCGCTTCCGAGGCAAGATCTTTCGCTTCTCCTGTAAGGATTAGGCGAGGTCGGGACTTCATCATCTCCTCCTTGGACAATCCCTCAGGGACAGCGATCACCGGGATGTCCAGCTCACGCTCCAGCCGAGCCGAACGGGTCTCCGACGGGCTCACGCCGCGCTCCGCCGGCATGCAGACTAAGATCGGTCGCTCCACCCGGTCGGGTAGCCAGTCGAAGTACGCCCCATCGTCCACACCCACCTGCAGTGACGTGACCGTCACCCCGAGGGGCAGATAGAGTCGGCAACGGTCGCCGTACTTATGGGTGCTCTTCGTCTCAGGCTTGGTAAAGGTGATGATGTCGCCCGCCACCACTGTCTCTCGGCAGGGTCGTGTCACTCCATCGCAGTCGGTAGCGAAGAGATCTACCCCCGAGGAGAACGCCCCGTCGGCAGTAATGCGGACGCGGATCGTCGGCGAAGTGGTATAAAACTCCACCAGCAGCCCATCGGAGCTGCTTCCCTTCCCAGCTCGCTCGTAGAGACCGGCGTCTGTCGTCAGCCGTCTCTGCACCGGGCAGGAATCGGCATAGGCAGGGTCCATCCACTGCTGAGCCCGTACGACCGGAGCCGACAGCAGGACGATGAGCGAGACGAGGAGTGTGGATCTAAAGTAGGTACTCATATATCTATTAGGTGTCTATCGTTCTGACCGACAAGATACCCAAAACCCCGATTACATACCGAAGCGGCTGGTGTCCAGCTGCGACGGGCTCTTCACGCTCTTGTAGTTGCCAAAGGTGTAGCGGATGTCCAGACTGAAGTTGCGCCCGTTGCGGCTTGGGACAAATTCAAACTGCTGCACCCCATGGTTCGCCTTGATCTTCGGCGTTCCCTTCTCCAGGAGATCGTTGCCCCGCATCGTCACGCTCCACTTCTTGTCCCGGCTGACCCACTTCATCCTCGCACTCAGATTGACGATATCAGAGAAGTCATAGAGCCCCTGCATGCCCCCCGTGATGTAGGAGAAGTCAAGTCCGGCGGTGAGTCCGTTACGCTGGCTGAGCACGAAATCATTGGTGAGGGAGCCAAATAGGCTGGTGCGCCGGCGATCTACCGTCCCGACAAAAGGCACATCGAGCTTGATCCACGTGGGGCTGACATCCAGCACCAGTCGCCCCTGCCACCAATCGGTCTTGGGAAGAGGTGCAACCGCCGTCAGGCTGAGGTTATTGTAGTAGTGCCAGTTCCAGGTCTTGTAGACGATCTTCTCCAGCTCCGGATCGAGGTACATCTGCTGGACGAAGTAGCGAGGGGCGTAGTTCTCACGGATGACAAACTGGTATTTCCCCCTCAGCACATAGACTGCCTGCGCATTGTAGGTAACGAAGGGTCTGATATCGGGATTACCCTGCCACACCTGGACGGCACTTCGCTGAGTAGAGAAGGGCTCCCGCTCAAAGTAGGCGGGGTACTTCTTCTGAGAGTTAAAGGAGAGCTGCAGCATATCCGTCTGAGAGATCCTGTAGAGGAGGGAGGCCTGCGGCATCAGTCGGAAGGTCTCCTCATGACCGTAGTATCGGGCATAGTCCCCAATGAGAGTCGCATCGATGGAGAGCGCGGAGGTGAGCTGCTTCTTGACTCCCAGGTATATATCCGCCAGCAGCTCCCGGCTCACCCGCTCGACCGGGTCAGCCGTCTGCGTCTCTCCGGCTACGACCCAGTACTGCTGACGATTGGCGGTGTGGGAGAGGGAGAACTTGCTCCCATACTCGATCCCCCAGCCGCCTCCCAGCCGGTGGCTATTGTCCGCATGCGCACCCACGACTCGAGACCGCTGCCCGTTGTCGAAGGCAAAGGCCTCACTCGGTGTTGCGTCCATTCCGGTGCCATAGGTGACAGCCTGGCTGTGGTGATAGTCCGTATAGAAGGCACCGATCATCAGGTGTCCGTCATAGCCATACTCCACGCTGAGGTGGTGTGTTCGTCTCTGGGACTCCTGCTCCTGCTCTATCGGATGAGAGCGCTCGATATCCTTTTCGGCAAAGTGATTATTGGGGAAGAATGTGCCGTAGTAAGTCGTCGACAGGTAGTGCCGCCCCTTCCGGTACCCCAGGTCAAGCGAGAGGGTATGGGTGGTGAAGGAGCTCTTCCCGACATTGCGTGTCCTTATCTCCGGTAGGGAGCCGATGGGACCGGTCACCACCGACAGATCGGAGATCTGGTCGCCGAGACCGGCACCATACCTCCCTGAGACGGATAGTCCGCTCGGAGAGGTGTATAGGGCACTTCCCCCGGCAGCATACCGGCTGTAGTACTGTGAGGTATAGGTCCCAAAGAGCTGAGCTGAGAGTCCGGAGGAGATGCGCTCTCTGGACTGGTGCTTGAGCACAATATTGACGGAAGCCCCCTTAGCCCTATATCGGGCAATCGGCGTGTAGGAGATCTCTGCACTCGCCACCAGAGACACCGGTATGGACTTGAGCTGCTCCAGCAGCTGATCCTGTGGCAGAGACGAGGGCTTCCCATTCATCACTAAGGTAAAGCCCGACACCCCGGCGAGCACCGGCACGCCACCCTCCTCCCTCATCCCCGGGAGGCGACAGAGCATCTCGTAGGCGGTGGAGACGGGACTCTTCTCGAAGAGCAGCTCCACGTCATAGCTCGATATGCCGCCCTCCAGCAGCTTCATCACGGGGCGGTCGGCACTCACCACCAGCCCCTCCAGCAGCTCACTCCGCGGCTCCAGACAAAGGGTGTCCGGGAGCGCCGCCCCGACCAGGTCGACCGTCAGCGGGTGGTACATCAGATGCGAGATGCGGAGGCAGCACGCCCCCTCGCCGGAGAGCCTCACCGCCCCCTCGGCATCCGACACCACCACCGCAAGAGTAGTCGAGTCGGGTGCAAGGAGGAGGGCAGTCGCACCGGCGACCGCCTCGCCCGTAGTCTTATCCCTCAGCCGTGTGTGGTAGTCCGTGGCGAGACAGGTCAGACCTGTCAGCAGCGTCACAAGCAGTGACAGTAAGGTTTTGGTACAAGCGTTCATAACACCCATATCGTGATGAAAAGGAAGTTGGGAAAAAGGTTTTCGCCTCAAAGATATACATAATCCCCCCCCCCGCAAGAGGAAGTCGTCCAAAAAACATGACCAACGGGATATGACCTCAGACTAATGTCGGTATTAGTGATCACTATTACCGGTATTAGAGTTGACTAATACCGGTAATAGATGAGTCTAATACCGGTAAGAGAAACGAGCGAACCCTACACGCTGATTCCCAGACCTGTAAGCATACGAGACTTAGGGCTTCCTTTTCTGAGATCAAGACTCCTCCTGCATAAAGTGGTAGGCACTAATGCACTGTACAGATCCGGGCAGTATATGAAGCTATTCCAAAGGGGGAAATCTCGCTCCCCCATCAGTTTAACTCTTCAGACCGATGCGGTGAGTGGGACCTTCGGAAATGGGTACGACGAAGTGACCTGACCGGGGCTACCGATCAGGCTTTGCTTAGCAATTTGGATGAATAGGGGGATAGACCGACTACGGTCGGGATCAGGGATTGAGCTCCCGGAGGCGGTCACGGACCTGCTCCATCTGCCACATGGGGGTGGAGGTAGCGCCGGTGACGCCCACCGTCCGGACCTCCGGTGGGAGGGGGTCGGTGATCTCGGAGGGGTCGGAGATGAAGTAGGTGTGAGGGTTGGCCTGCAGGGCGGTGTGGTAGAGCACCTTGCCGTTGCTGCTATTCTTGCCGGCGATGAAGTAGATCACGTCCTTGCTCTTGGCGAAGTCGGTGAGGTCCTTCATCCGATTCGCGACCTGACGGCAGATAGTGTCGTGGCTCTCGAGGGGGACCCCGGGGGCGAGATGGTCGCTGATATAGCCGACGAGCTCCCGGTAAGCCTTGCCGTCCATGGTGGTCTGGCTGAAGAGGTAGACGGGACGACTGAGGTCAACCTTCTCCTCCACGTCGCTGATCGACTGCACGACGATCGCATGCCCCTCGGTCTGACCGACGAGTCCATTCACCTCGGCATGCCCCAGCTTGCCAAAGATGACGATCTGCCCTCCCTCGCGGGAGGTTTTCTCATAAGTCTTGCGGATCTTGCGCTGGAGGGAGAGGACGACCGGGCAGGTGGCGTCGATGATCTCCAGTCCGCGGGCGCGTGCCTCGGCATAGACCTCGGGCGGTTCGCCGTGCGCCCGGAAGAGTACCCGCTTGTCCCTCATACGGCTGAGATCCTCGTAGCGGATCGGACGGAGTCCCTTCTCGGAGAGACGGGAGACCTCCTGACTATTGTGGACAATGTCTCCGAGAGAGTAGAGCGAGTGTCCCCCCTTGAGTTCGGTCTCAGCCTTCTCGATCGCAGTGACAACGCCGAAGCAGAAGCCGGACTTGCTATTGATCTCAATGTCGATCATAGGCGCTCCCTCACCCGCTCCTCGACCCAGGCCTGCTGCTGGTCGAGGGTCATGTCGGAATTGTCGAGGACAAGGGCATCCTCAGCCTGCCGGAGGGGACTGACGGCGCGACCGGAGTCGATGCGGTCACGCTCCCGGACGTTGGCGAGCACGGAGTCGTAGGTGACCGACTCGCCCTTTGCCGTCAGCTCATCAAAGCGACGGCGGGCACGGACCTCCGGTCGTGCGGTGACAAAGATCTTGAGCTCCGCATCGGGGAGGATGGTGGTACCGACATCCCTTCCGTCCATCACGACCCCCTTCTCCTTCGCCATATCCTGTTGCTGTCTCGTGAGTGCGGCGCGGACCTCCGGTATCGTAGCGATCGGGCTGACATGCTCCGAGACCTCCATGCCTCGGATCTCTCGCTCGACGTCCTCGCCATTGAGGAGGAGGTGCTGACCATCGGGGTAGATGGCGAAGCGCATCTCTATCCGGGGGAGCCGGCGGATGATCTCCTCGACCATCGGCTCCGCCCCACTGAAGAGTCCCTCACGGAGGGCATAGAGGGTGACGCCTCGATACATGGCGCCGGTATCTACGTAGGTGTAGCCGAGGGAGCGGGCGAGACGCTTCGCGATGGTGCTCTTGCCGCAGGAGGAGTAGCCGTCGAGGGCGATATTGATCTTACTGTCTGTCATTACTGCATGCGCTTGATGATGTTGTAGGAGCCGAAGACGCCGAGAGCGCCGGCGCGGCTCATGTCCTCGTCCCCCTTCTCCTTATCCCCCGTGGCGTAGTAGGCAAGTCCGCGGGCAAAGAAGGCGTCGCCAAAGGAGGGATCCCTGATGATCAGATCGCTGAGGGTGGAGATCGCCTCGTGGTACTGTCCCATACCATAGTAGGCATAGGCGAGGTTGTAGAGCGCGGGGAGGTAGCCGGGGACGAGGTCGAGGACCTTAAGGAAGTCCTCTATGGAGGCGGTGTAGGCCGCTTTCCTGAGGAGGTAGTCCTTGGAGAGATCTGCCTTTGAGACGTCAACGCCGAGGTCGATCTGGGTGTGGCGGACAGCCTCCTTATTGATAAAGTCCTTGATGCGGGAGACACCGCGCTGGAGGTAGGCGTCGGGCTGATCGGGACGCTCACCGATCACTCGGTCGAGCGTCGCCACCGCCGCCGCATGGTCGCTGACCATCACCTGATCCATGGCGAGGGCAAAGAGATCCTGCTCCCTCATCTGCGGGAAGGAGTCGATGCG
>NZ_CAKRLH010000017.1 GCF_934359325.1 uncultured Porphyromonas sp. | reverse complement strand
CCCAATAATACCGCCCCGGCTAAATATTCTTCGGCTAATCCGGCAGGTATAAAGGCTTTGAAAACCACATAGAAGAATAAATAAGCTATTCCGAACATGGTAAATGGCTTTATCAGCCAATTTGTAACGCAAGTGACTATTATCCCTTTCGGACGCTTGCCGACATTCTTAACACTTTGGAAATCTACCTTTAGCATCATCGGATAAATCATTAACCAAATCAGGATTGCCACGGGTATAGAGACGTTGGCATATTCAAATTTGCTCAATGTTTGTGGAATTGCCGGAAGCCATTGTCCCACGGCAATTCCTATAATGATGCATAGGGCAACCCAGAGGGACAGGTGTTTTTCGAAAAATCCAATTCCTTGTTTCTTTTCCATAACAACAACTATTTAGCGTATTTGTGGCTTTAATTCGTTCAGGTAGAGGTCATAGAAACGGGCTTTTATTTCATCCCGTACCCGATGAAACTCACTGCTTATATACTCCGGCGTGCCGGTTGCTTCCGAGGGATCGTCAAATCCTATGTGCAGTCTCTTTCCGACTTTACCGGAAAACACCGGGCAGCTTTCTTTTGCCCCACCGCAGACCGTAATAACATAGTCCCACTCTTGCCCTATATACAGGTCTACACTTTTAGGGATATGGTGAGCTATGTCTATGCCCATTTCATCCATAACCTTTACCGCCATCGGATTAACCTTTTCAGCAGGTTTTGTTCCTGCCGAAAAGACATCCAGCTTATTGTCAAATGATTGTAGAAAGCCGTGTGCCATTTGACTGCGGCAGCTATTACCTGTACAAAGAATTAAAACCTTCATGTTATTAGTTATCATTCCAAGCTATCAGGGCTGCATTTCCCTTGGACAATTCTTCTACTTTCTTGATCCAAACCAATTCATTTTGCGCCTTTGCCCGCAAGAAAGGATTTTCGGTGTCAGTTAGTGACAAGCAAGCATTCACGACCCACCATTTGTTATTAATACCGGCACGTTGTAAGTCCATTTGCAGACGTTCGGCTTCAAATACGGGTGTCGCTTCGGGCAGGGTCACAATAACGATTTCTGTTTCCTGCGGGTTTCTCAAGCGTGGTAACAGCTTTCTCACGGAAGCGGGAGTGTCGCCTTGTGTACGTTGCACTTCTTTATGGTAACTTTCCGTCGCATCCAGCAATAACAATGTGTGTCCGGTAGGTGCGGTGTCAATTACTACGACTTCTTTTTCTGCCTTATCGACAATCTCAGCAAAAGCCCGGAATAC
Organism: uncultured Porphyromonas sp.; assembly: GCF_934359325.1. Lineage (GTDB taxonomy): Bacteria > Bacteroidota > Bacteroidia > Bacteroidales > Porphyromonadaceae > Porphyromonas_A. The sequence continues at coordinate 14,651 of NZ_CAKRLH010000017.1, read as the reverse complement.
TGCAATTTCCTGCGTACACGGTGAGCGTAAATCTTCCTCTATATATTCCATATCCTCGGCTGTCATTGTTTCCGCTGCTTTACTGCGAACCTCGTTTTTATAGGCTTCCAGCACTTCCGCTTCGTCAATCCGGCTTACTGTAATGCCAGCCTGGATAGCAAGGTTATAATTCAGATGGTTTGCCGGGTCGGTGGTGGTAAGATGCACCTTAGCCCCCAGCTTTGTTAATCTTAGAGCTATTTTAGTGGCTATTGTGGTTTTTCCCACGCCACCTTTTCCCATAGTAAAAATAACTCTTTTCCCTGATTGATAGAGGTTGTTTACCAGTTCGTCGATCCCTTTGGCATCGGTAATCCGCTGATAGTTCGCGTCATTTGTCAAATCATCATCGTAAAGCATCCGGCGGATGTTCGCAATATTAGATAGATTGTATGACCGCAAAGGAACATAATAAGACGGATATTCCAGCAGTTCCGCAGGGGTCTGTTTCAGGGCATTTTGCTGCCTGTCATATATCTGTTTCGATACGTTATCGGCTTCATCTAACTGCAGCATAAGCCCGTTGATTACCAATAGCTGGTTTTTTATTCCCAGTAATTGCAATTCATGAGAAGAACGGGCGGCTTCTTTCAGTGGTGCGATTTCAGGTCGGCTAACCAATACTAAGCGGGTTGCGCTTGCATCCGAAAGTGTTTCAACTGCCTGCTTATAAATACCTTTCCGTTCTTCCAAACCGGATAATTGACCTAAGCAAGATGCCCCGTGTGTACTCTCACTAATAAATGTACTCCACGCTGAAGGCAGTTGTAGCATTCGTAACGTGTGTCCCGTGGGGGCTGTGTCAAAGATAATATGGTCGTAATCTTTTGCTTTATCAGTATCCGTGATAAAATCGGAAAACTGGTTGAAGGCCGCAATTTCTACCGTACAAGAGCCTGAAAGTTGCTCTTCCATATTCTGAACCACACTTTCGGGCAGTTGCCCCCGGAAAGGAGCAATGACGCTTTCCCTGTATTCGGCTGCGGCTTGTTCCGGGTCGAGATTAACGACCGTTAAGCCGGGTACTTCCAGAATATCCGAGCCGTGTCCGTTCAGTGTTTGATTAAACACATCTTGCAGGTTTGAAGCCGGGTCTGTACTGATAAGAAGGATTTTCTTACCATTGTCTGCCAAGCCGACCGCAGTAGCACAAGCAATCGAAGTTTTTCCAACACCGCCCTTCCCGGTGAAGAAAAGGTACTTCGTCAAATCTATATCTGATAAATTAAATGCTTTCATTTTCGTGTAACTAGCTTGTGAATGCTCATTTTACTGGCATAGAATCCAGATTGATGCCCGTCCATTCACTCATTTGTTTGGTAGTAGGATAGGCTTTTGAAACAGCGATTTCGCCGTCCACTAAAGTAATAGGCAGTGCATCTGCCCCATGTTTTTGCAGGTGCTCGCTCACTGCTTTATTGCTTACATATACTTCCGGTTCGTCGCGTAGATTGTGACGAGTAACGATGATACCCTGTTTCTTAAGTGTTTCGATAACAACCGAAATACGCATTAATTCAGGGTCAATGCTTGTTCCACAGAGACCCGTAGAGCAACACATTGCTGGGTCGAAGATTTCTATCTTTTTCATGCTGTTTTTATTTGAAATGATACCTTATGTTTACTTATAGATAAAAGACTACTGCATAGTAAATTCCTGCCGCGATAAAGAGGATGGCAACTATTTTACGAAACCATTGCTCGAATGTTTGCATACGGTTATAAAACTTACCCAGTCCGGCAACACTGTACGCTAGAATCCACGCAACAATGATTACGGGTAGTGCCGTAGCAATAGCGTAAATTACAGGTAAGAGATACCCGCCCGTTTCTGCTGCTGACATTGGCATAAGCATACCGAAATAAAGAACTCCACTGGCAGGACAAAACGCAAGGGCGAATAGCATCCCTAATAGCATAGCCCCCCAACCGCCTTTAGTCCTCTTTTTCAGACTTTCACCGCCGATATTGATTTTCGGTAGATTGAGTTTTATTACATCGAGCATAAATATTCCGATGATGATTAACGCCGGAGCAATCAGCATTTCCCCATACTTGCTTACGGCTTTTTGAACCATAAATATGCTTGCTCCCTTACGGAGTATAGGGATAAGGATAAAGCCAAGAACCGTATAGCTTACTATTCTGCCGAAAGTATAAAGCAATCCGTTTATAAATATCCGGTGATGGTCTTCGATGTCCTTACTGATATATCCCAATGCCGTTATGTTGGTTGCTAACGGACACGGGCTGACCGCCGTTAAAATCCCCAATATAAAAGCTGTAATGGCAGGAATAGAGCTGCTGTCTAATAGCGATTGAAGAAAGTCCAACTTATAACTGCTTTAACAATTCGTCAACCTTGCTCTTAACTCCCTCTTTAAACTTGCCCGGTGCATTTTTCGCATTGGAAAAGCCAAACTCGGTCATGTTGTTTACATTCTCTTTGCCGTCTTTCCAGCCGTTTACAAACAAAGACGACCATGTCACTTCGTACTTGTCCGCAATCGCTTCATTCTCTTTCTTTGAAATATCGATCACTTTATAGACAATTTTACCGTCTGCTATTTCTTTTGAATAAAGGCTATCCAAAAGGGCTCCTGTATTTGCTTCTATTGCTCGGCAAGTGATACACCGCTGCGCTCCGTGAAAATAAAGAACCTCTATGCGGTTAGACTGTATTTCTTCCGCTTGATTTTCTCCGGTCTTTTCCTTTGAGCCATTACCACAGGAAGCCAGGACCAGCGTTGCAATCAGTAGATAAAGTATTTTTCTCATGGTCGCTATTATTTGGTTATCAATTCTTTCACCTCATCAAGGGATAACTTTTTTCCGGCTGATACGACTTTCTCGTCGATCACTAAAGCCGGAAGCCCTAGGATGTTATACTCCAAGATTTTCAATAAATCTTCCTCTTTGATAAGGGTTGCATCGCAACCTAATTCTGAAATAGCTTGTTTGGTTGTTTCGTACAAAGCCTTGCAGCTTGAGCACCCAGTCCCCAATACTTTAATTTCCATTGTCATTCTACTTTATAGTTGATGTAATAATCGCAGTTCGTAGAACTACGAACAATTGTTCCAAAAAAAAGGTACTGCTATTCACAGCTAGATGTGTCCTTGCATTTACAGTCACCTAAAAAAGCGGCAAACAATTTTCGGGCAAGTTCCCAATTCTCCAGGTTTATACAATACCGGACTTTGGGCGTTTCTATTTCCCCCTGAATCAAGCCAGCTTCTTTCAGCTCTTTCAAATGCTGCGAAACGGTTGCTTTAGCAATAGGTAATTCATCGTGAATATCACCGAAGAAGCAACTATCTTGTTTTGACAAGAAATCAAGAATAGCCATCCGTGCCGGATGTCCCATTGCTTTGGCAAACCGAGCAATCTGTTCCTGCTCTGCTGTATACTGTTTCTTCTTCACTCCAATTCTCCTTTCTTGTTCGCAAAGTTACGAACAATATTTGAATAACCAAATAATACGGCATACCTCAATAAGGGTGATGCATTTCGGTATTACAGCTAATTGACGGTCACCCCTGCCAGGTTCGATCTCGCCAACAGGTCAGGTTCACTATGTGGAGAAGACCGCAGAAGACGCAATTTTGGTCAGGAAGAGACAGGAAGAGACATGGAGAGACTCTGTGAGACAACTCCTCACGGGGGAGGTGCTATATTTGCACCACTGAAGCTTCTGGATAAGCGAGGTGATCGTCGCTCAGCCGAGGTGATGGGGGGAGCCACTGCTTCTCCTGCTACGTGCATTCTATATCCTCTGTCGGGCGTTTCGAGCTGTAGGAAGAGACTCTTAGGGGCGCACTTCGATAGACAGATGGTGCGAACCGCAAGGGGCGCTTCGTTTCCGGATCTTCACAATGAGCTGAATTGTTTTCTGTATCCCTCATTACCCCTCAAATGCGTCATCCCAGAGCAGAGTATGGGTTGGGGGCCGGCGAGGTGGCAGCCGGTGACGGGGTCGCAGCCGTGGTCGGAGGTGAGGGTGAGGTGGTGCGGCGAGCGGAGGAGCAGGGGGAGGAGTTCGCTGTCTACACAACGGAGAAAAGCCCTCTTGCCGGCTTCGTCTCTCCGGTGTCCAGCCTGGTCTGCGCCATTGACATGCACGATCACCCGGTCGTTCCGGTCGGCAGCCTCCAGCGTGAGTCGTGCGAGGAGGTCGAGATCGGTGTCTGAGTCTCCTGTGAGCGCAGGATGGGTCACCGTCTCCCAATCGAGCATTTTTCCCAGTCCGAGCAGGACCTTCTCTGCCGCTATGATGACTGAAGGTTCCTGGAGCTGTGGAAGGGGGCAGCTCACTCCTTTGTCCCAGATGATGAGCCGATGCCGGGGAGTCGCCAGGTGGCTGAAGTAATCCCGGATGGTTTCATCCCCCTCGGGCAGGAGGTCGCCCATCTTGCCGGTGACGAAAGGGGTGGGCAGCGTGAGCCTCTCACAGAGGGAGCGCTCCTCTCTTAGGCGAAAGAGCCAGTGCCCCTGACCGAGGTCGTGTGGCTCGACGTCTGCCGTGGTGTCCGTGGGAAGGGTAAAGGTGTCCGGGCTCTCCTGCCGATCGGGCTGTCCCTGCTCATCGATGTGGAACCAGCTGGCTCGTAGCCAGAGGTCGTCCGGAGCCACCTCCAGCCCGGCGCCATATGCCTCTACAACGGGGCGAATGTGGGGCGGGACCTGTCGGAGACCGAGGATCCGCAGGGTGCAGGCGAGGGTCTCAGGACGCCCGCCCTCGGAGTAATCTACGGGAGCGAGCCGATGCATCGAGTCCATGGAGGGATAGTCAGCGAGCCGGAAGTGCGGGTCAGTCATCCCGTCGATGATCAGCAGGATGTGGCTCATACCTTCCGATCGATGATCCGGTAGAGGAGGTCCATATCGAGAGCCTGACGGACACCGTCTGCGAGGAGGTCGTACTGCTGCTCCTTGTACGCCTTGAGGTCAAAGCGACGCAGGTCAGTCGGTATGCCGAGCCGCTCAGAGAGCCGGGCGATGAGCGCCTGAGAGATCTCGGGATGGTCGAAGAAGCTGTGGACATAGGTTCCGTAGACATTCTTTTCTCCCCTCAGTACAGGCGCCGTCTCCTGGTCGGTGCAGCGTCCGGTGTGTATCTCGTAGCCGTCGTAGGGTAGTCCGCTGAGGCAGGAGAGTTCGCCTGCTATCTCCCCGAGGCGACCGGTGGAGCGGTGCTGCTCCTTCTCCCCACTAAAGAGCGTCCGGATGGGCAGCTGACCCAGTCCCTCGATTCGCTCGATCGTCTCTGTCTCTAAGTGGTCCGGGTCGAGGATCTCCTCGCCAAGCATCTGGTAGCCGGCGCAGATCCCGATCGTCAGCCCTCCGTCGGCGATGTGCTGCTGCAGTCGGTCGGCGAGACCAGAGGCGCGGAGCCACTCGAGGTCCTTCGTCGTGCAGGTGCTGCCCGGGATGATCGCCAGTGCCGGCTCACCGAAGTCCTCCGGATCCTTGATGTACCGCACGGAGACATTGTCGTAGTGCTCCAGTGGCGAGTAGTCGGAGAAGCAGGCGATATGCGGCAGGTGCATCACGACAACGTCGATCGGCTTACGGGGCTTGTGGGCGGTCAGCTTGTCGGAGAGGCTGTCCTCATCCTCCACGTCCACGTCGATGTGAGGGATCACGCCCACCACCGGCACACGGCAGAGTTCCTCGAGGGTCGCAAGCCCCGGACGGAGGAGGTCGAGGTCTCCCCTAAACTTATTGATCAGGAGCCCCTTCAACCGCTTCTTCTCCTCGGGGCGAAAGAGTGCAGCAGTGCCGTAGAGCTGGGCAAAGATCCCGCCCCGGTCTATGTCGCCAACAAGCAGCACCGGAGCGTCCACCAGTTCGGCAAGCCCCATATTGACGATGTCCCGGCGATTGAGATTGAGCTCCACCGGGCTTCCGGCACCCTCGATCACCATAATATCCGATTCTGCGGCAAGGCTGTTGTATGCCCGGAGCACCTCGGGGATGAGCCGAGAGCGCTCTTTCATATACTCACCGGCGGGTAGTACTGCGACCTGACGGCCATTGACGATCACCTTACTGCTGTGGTCGGAGTTGGGCTTCAGCAGGATCGGGTTCATCCGCGTATCGGGTCGAACGCCGCACGCCTCCGCCTGAACCACCTGTGCACGGCTCATCTCCCCGCCGTCACCGGTGATGTAGGAGTTGAGCGCCATATTTTGGCTCTTAAAGGGGGCGACCCTGTAGCCGTCCTGGTGGAGAATACGACAGATGCCGGCAGCCACGAGGCTCTTCCCGGCATTGGACATAGTCCCCTGGATCATAAGGTTCTTAGCCATGGCACTTCAGTATAGTAGATAGGGTGTTGAGTAAAACGCTATTCTCATCCTCCGGACGGACGGCAATGCGGTACCAACCGTCGGAGAGACCGTGATAATTGGCGCAGTTGCGGATCATTATCCCCCTCCGCTCCAGCTCTGCATCCAGCCCCATCGGACCCCGAAAGAGGAGAAAATTGGCCTCCGACGGGAGCACCTCCAGCCCCAGTTCCTCGAGACCCGCACTGAGTGCTGCCCGTTGCTCCCGGATCTTCGCTCGAGACTTGATGAGGAAGTCGCTCCGCCCCGCAGCCACCACCCCGGCCCGCTGAGCCGGCACGGAGACATTCCACGGCTGAGAGAGACGGCTCATACGGGTGAGCAGGCGGCTGTCGGCAGTCATACAGTAGCCGAGACGCAGTCCGGCGAGGCTGTGGCTCTTGGTAAAGGCGTTTAGGATCATCAGTCCGGGGTAGCACGCTAAGTCTGAAGTGCGACTCTCCCTTAGGTCAGCGAGGTCGATGAAGCACTCGTCGATCAGGACCGCTATCCCTCTTTCATCACAGCGTGCCAGGATACGGTCAAGCAGCGAGGGGCTGATAAGCCGACCGGTAGGGTTATTGGGGTTACAGAGAACCAGCAGATCCGGCTGCTCATCTTCCAGGCGACTGAGGACCGACTCCTCCCACACGAAGCCGCTCTCACGCGTCAGCACCACATCTCTCACCTCACACCCTGCAGCGGTAAGGCTGCGATGGTACTCGGAAAAGGTGGGTGCCGCCTCCATTGCCGTCCTCGGTCGCAGGGCGCGGACATAGAGATCAATCAGGTCAGCTGCGCCATTGCCACAGAGGATGTACTCCTCCGGCAGCTGCTCCTTATGGGCAATCGCCCGAACCAGCTCCCGACAATAGGGATCCGGATAGTGATCCAGTTCAGCGCCGCTGCCGAGTGCCGCCTCGACCACCTCGGGGAGAGGTCCATAGGGATTGGTATTGACCGAAAAGTCCAGCCGGATCGGTCGGCTGTAGCGATCCCCTCCGTGGGGATAGTCCTCCTCGTAGAGCATGGGTCAGTGGATGATCAGATAGGTTATGGAGCCAAAGATCAGCAGCGAGAGGACCGCCGTCGCCGTCGCCACGCGACAGCTGCGGCTGATGTCCTGCGGCTCGACCGGGCGAAGTGGATCGCCGATGAAGGGCTTGTGGTGAATGTGTCCGCCATAGCTGGCATCGCCTGCCAGCTGCACCCTCAGCAGCCCCGCCATGACCGACTCGGTCTGGGCTGAATTGGGGCTGGCGTGCTTGTATCTGTCGCGACGGAACACTCGCCAGCCCTGATGCCCGTTCAGCCCGAGGAGCAGACCGGCAAGCAGCATCATGAGGGCACTGAGCCGTGCGGGGAGGTAATTGAAAAAGTCATCGGCACGGGCGGCAAAGCGTCCGAAGTGGGTGTACGGCTCATCAATGTAGCCGATCATGGAGTCCATCGTATTCACCGCCTTATAAGCGATACCGAGGGGCGCCCCACCGAGGATGAGGAAGAGAAGCGGTGCCACGATGCCATCGGAGGTATTCTCCGCCACCGTCTCCACCGCAGCCTTGGTGACCCCCTCGGCGGAGAGACTCTCCGTGTCCCGTCCGACGATCATCGAGACCGCACGGCGCGCCTCAGGGAGATTCCCGTGGAGGAGAGGTTGCTCCACCTTGCGAGCCTCCGTCACCAGAGAGCGCGTCGCCAGCACCTGCCAGCAGAGGATGCTCTCCACTGCCAGCCCCAGGACAGGGTGAAGGGCTGTGGCGAGGAAAATCACGAGGGCGCAGAGTCCTCCGCACACCAGCACGACGATGAACCAGAGCAGGAGCCCGGCTCGGTAAGCCTCTCCCGGCGTCTGCCCGTCCCGTCTCAGCCATCGCTCCAGCCGACTGATCAGCCGCCCCATGGCGATGACCGGATGGGGCATCCATCGTGGGTCACCGAGGCAGAGGTCGAGGAGAAATCCGATGACGACAGGGAGGAGGTGGTTCATCCCGGGATCAGTAGAGGAAGTCGTTGTAGGGGTAGCGGGTGACGTGGATCTCCTTAGCCCGGTCGTAGAGCAGCTCCTTCAGTTCGCTCATACCTTGACCGGTCTTGGCGGAGACGAAGGCGACGTCGCTCTCGCCCATATGCGCCATCCAGGTCTTCTCCAGATCCTCGAGGGAGAGGTTTTCCTTCGTCGCCGGGGTGAGGTCGTCCGGATCCTTCTCCACGTAGGAGTAGTCATCGATCTTATTGAAGACCAGGATGACCGGTTTCTTCTCCCCCTCCAGTAGCTCGTCGAGCGTCTTGGAGACCACAGCGATCTGGTCCTCAAAGGCAGGGTGCGAGATGTCCACTACATGGAGTAGGAGGTCCGCCTCGCGCACCTCGTCCAGGGTGGACTTGAAGGACTCGATCAGCTCTGTCGGGAGCTTGCGGATGAAGCCGACGGTGTCGGAGAGAAGGAAAGGAAGATTCTTGATCACCACCTTGCGCACCGTGGTGTCGAGGGTGGCGAAGAGGCGGTTGTCGGCAAAGACCTCGCTATTGGAGAGAGAGTTCATAATCGTCGACTTGCCAACGTTGGTGTAGCCGACGAGGGCGACACGCACGAGGGCGCCACGGTTTTTCCGCTGCGTCTGCTTCTGCTTATCGATCTTCGTAAGGTCGTCCCGCAGCTTAGAGATGCGCCGCTTGATCAGCTGGCGGTCGGTCTCCAGCTGCGTCTCACCCGGTCCGCGCATATTTGTCCCACCACCACGCTGGCGGTCGAGGTGGGTCCACATACGGGTCAGGCGAGGCAGCATATAGTTGTACTGCGCCAGCTCCACCTGCGTCTTGGCGTAAGCGGTGCGGGCATGGTCGGCAAAGATGTCAAGGATCAGGCTGGTACGGTCGCGGACCGGCACCTTGCACGCCTTCTCGATCGTATTGATCTGCACGGCGGTCAGCTCATCGTCCACGATGACGAGATCGAGCTTGTCCCGCTCGATCAGCTCAGCGCACTCCTCGAGCTTACCGCTCCCGAGATAGGAGCCGGACTTGGGGGCATCGAGATTCTGCGTCATCATCGCTGCAGCGGTGATGCCATCCGTCATGGCGAGGAAGGCGAGCTCATCTAAGTAGTCTCGCGTCTGGCGCTCTGTCTGCTCCGGCGTGGAGACCCCGATGAGCAGGGCGCGTATCTCCTCCTTATTATCCTTAGGAGTAAGGTTCTTTTCGTCTATCATTACCACAAAAGTACGAAATAAGAGCGTAGGAAAGGATCCACCTTCAGGCTGTTTTCTTTTACCGGTATTAGTCGCGACTAAACCCGGTATTAGTGATCACTATTACCGGGTTTAGTGAATGATCAGACTGAGGGGGCAACTTTGCCGTCACTCAAGGGGGCTCTGAAGTAGGCGCACTAAGGAAAGAGCTGCTTCTCCTCGCATTAACGGGAAAAAACGATTGCCCCGGAGCAGTCTGGAGAGACGCTCCGGGGCAATCGCATTAATTGAGGGGTGGAAAACTTACTTCACGAAGGTGAGCTCGCTGATCAGGCTCTCCGCCTTGCCCCACTTGTCCATGTAGTAGAGCATGGCACGGATGTCGACGCAGATGCATCGCTGGAGGTTGGGCTCAAACTCGATGTCACCGCTCATCGCCTCCCAATTGCCGTCGAAGGCTAGACCGATCAGGTGTCCCTCGCCATCGAAGACGGGGCTGCCGGAGTTGCCGCCGGTGATGTCGTTATTGGAGATGAAGTCGGTGTGGAGCGTGCCGTCCTCAGCCGCCCAGCGACCGTAGGTGCTGCTGTCCTTGAGCATACTTACGATCTCGGGCTGGACGAAGTAGTCAGACTTGCCGGTTGCATTCTTTTCCAGCATACCGACCGACGTGGTGTAGTAGTCGTACCAGCCGGCATCGTAGGGGCGGTAGCCGCCGACGGAGCCGTAGCTGAGGCGCATGGTGAAGTTGGCGTCACTCGGCAGGGCACGGTCGGGCCACATCTCCATCAGTCCCTTCATAAAGATCCTGCGGGCGGCGTAGTAGTCGTAGGTGTAGGGCTGCATCTCGGCGGAGATCTTATTGACCTGCTCCATAATGCTGGCGACCAGCTCCACGGCCGGGTCGGTGGGGAAGGCAGCCTTCAGCGCGTCGTAGTTGCGGAGGGCATCCATCATCCGTCCCTTCTCCACCACGACAGAGTTGGCGAAGAGATAGTCCGTGTACTTTACCACATCGCCGCCAAACTTCTCGTCGATCTTGGCAAAGATAGAGGGGAGGTGCTCAGGGGCGACATTCTCCCGGATCACCCTCAGCATCGCCGGCGTGGTCGCCTTGGCGACGACGGGGTTGTAGTCCTTGTAGAGCTTAGTTCCGTCAAAGGCGCCGGGTTCCTTGCCGGGCAGGGTGGAGAGGGCACGGAGCTCAGTGCCTGAGAGTGCCTCGGTGAGGATCGTCAGGTCGTGCTTCATGGGACCGGTCTTCTCGAGGTTGCGCTGCAGACGCGCGAGCACATCGCCGTACTCTGCCTGACGCTTCGGGTCGGCGGCGACCCAGCGGGCAAACTCCTCCTCGATGGCGCGCTTGTCACTCTCGACGTCGAGCTTCTTGAGCCCGGCATTCATACCGATCGAGTTTTTCCAGTAATTGGAGGAGCCGAGATACTTGCTGATGTACTGGATATTGATGGCATTGTCCTTTGCCATATACTCACTCCAGATATCCTGCTTGATGCCACGGACGAGGATGCGCGGCTTGTTGCTATTCTCGATCCGGTCGACGATGCCCCAGGAGGAGAGGTAGCGGTCGGTGGAGCCGGGGAAGCCGATAGTCATGGAGTAGTCTCCCTCCTTCACTCCCTTGAGGGAGATCTTGGCGTAGTAGGCGGGCTTGTAGGGGACGTTGTCGGCAGCATAGTCGGCTGGCTTATTGTCCTTGCCGGCGTAGACGCGGAAGACGGAGTAGTCGATGGTGTGGCGGGGCCACATCCAGTTGTCGGTGTCTCGGCCAAACTTCCCGACCGATGCGGGGGGCGCAAAGGCGAGACGCACGTCGGTGAAGACATCGTAGACGATGAGGTAGTACCGATTGCTCTCGTAGAAGGGGATCACCTCCGCCGAGGTGTGCTTGTCCCCGCCGTACTCCCTGGCGATCTGCTCACAGGAGGTGCGGATCGCACCATACTTCTTCATCGGGTCCGGCTCCTGAGCCGCCGCCTCCATGACGCGGGCGGTGACGTCGACCGTCTCCCGGAGGTACTTGACCTGAAGCCCCTCGATCGGGAGCTCTTCAGAGGTGCGGTGGGCGACGAAGCCATTGGTGATGTAGTCGTGCTCCACGGCGCTGACGCTCTGGATGGAGCCGAAGCCGCAGTGGTAATTGGTGAAGATAAGCCCCTGATCGGAGGCGGTGATGCCGGTGCAGCCGCCGCCGAAGATCACCACCGCATTGGCGATGCCGGGGTCGGTGTTGGAGAAGAACTTGGTCGGGTCGACCTTCAGCCCAAGCTCTTTCATCCGCTCGATATTCTCCTTCTTCAGCTCATTGAGGATCCACATCCCCTTGTCCGCGCGGGCGGAGGGGGCGAGGACGAGGAGCGCGAGGAGGCTCAGCAGATACTTTGCTCTTAGTTTCATAGATAGTTGTATGTCTGGTTTTTACTTGTAATTCTTCTTCTCCTCCCCAATGGTGGTAAGGGGTCCGTGCCCCGGGTAGACCTCCGTCTCGTCGGGCAGGGCAAAGAGCACCTCTCGGATCGAGTGCATCAGCTGCGCCTCGTCACCGCCCCAGAGGTCGGTCCTGCCGCAGCCCCCGGCGAAGAGCGTGTCCCCGGTAAAGAGCGCCCCGGCCTCTTGGTCAAAAAAGGAGACCCCACCGGCTGTGTGACCGGGGGTCCGCAGGATTCGCAGCGTCCGCTCCCCATAGCGAACCTGCCCCTGCTCCTCGTCGCGAAAGGGGACAAGCTCCACCTCGCGAACTCCCTCGGGTACCTTTAGAGACATGGCGGCAAATTGATCCATCAGGCTCGGCAGGCTGCCGATCTCATCCGACGATGCCTCGATCTCAAGTCCCCACTTGTCCCGGACAAAGGAGGCGCCCATGACGTGATCGAAGTGGGCGTGCGTCAGGATGCAGCGGACGGGGCGCAGACCTTTCTTCTCGACGAAAGCGGCCAGCTGTTCCGTCGCGCGGACCGAGCCGAAGCCCGGGTCGATGATGACCGTCTCGAGCGTGTCGTCCCATACGAGATAGGGGTGCTCAAAGATCTGATTGACGGTAAATGTCTGGAAGTGTAGCATCAGTGTAGGGGTAGGTAAATGATTTTCTTAGTGTCGTAGTACTCGAGCTCGGGATAGAGGCTCTTGATCTCCACCACCTCGACCGACTTGCGGAAGGGTCGTAGCTCCTCCGTCAGATCGCCACCCTTGAGGGTGATGATCCCATTGGGGAGGGCATTGAGCTGCTCCCTCCGGTCGATCAGGTGACCCGACGTGCGGACGAGATCGGAGAGGTCCATCGCAGCACGGCTGACGATGAAGTGGTAGCGTCCCTGCCACTCCTCGGAGCGGGTATGGACAGCCTCCACATTCGTTAGTCCGATCGCATCGGCGATGGCCTGTGTGACGCGGATCTTCTTCCCCGTCCCGTCGATCAGGGTGAAGTGACACTCGGGGAAAAGGATCGCCAGCGGTATCCCAGGCAGTCCGCCACCGGTGCCGACGTCGATGATCCGCGTCCCGGGACGGAAGGAGGTGTACCGCCCGATCACCATCGAGTGGAGGATGTGGTGCTCGAGGATCTGGTCGATGTCACGACGAGAGACAACGTTGATCTTCTCATTCCACTCCTTATATAGATCAGGCAGCCGGCTCAGCCGGTCCAGCTGCTCAGCGGTGAGGGTGGGGAAGTACCGCTCTATGATAGTCAGGTCGGCGCTCATTCGGTCATCAGTCGCTGCTTGTACTCATCCTTGAGGCAGCCGGCAATATCAGCGTAGGGCAGCGTCAGCTCTATCGGTCCGACGAAGTGGGCGGCGATGTCGTAGGGATTGAAGTAGAAGGTGACGCCCCCCGAGGTGAGGTAGAAGTACTCTCCCATCTTTGCCTCCTCATAGAAGTAGACCCCCTTGTCGGCGAGAGCGTCGGGGCTGTCCACTCCGAAGGACTTCATCAGCGCAGAGAGGAGCAGGTCGTCGACCTTATCCTCAGAGCCGTCTGCGAAGAGCTGATGGACGGTGATCGGGGTATTGTGCTTGAGATCGTAATTGGCGGACCGGATCGAGGAGGCGCCATTGGCTCCGCCGCTGAAGTCGTACTGGCTGATCTTGACGGAAACCAGGTCTGCCTGATTATAAGTCAGGGAGTCGGACTTGATCATCTCCTCAGCGAAGAAGGAGAGAAGCGCCGTGGGCGACTCCGCATCGTCTCTCATCAGAGTCTTGGCGCGTGCCAGGTCGGAGATATAGCTCTCCAGCCCCTGAGCCACTACACTGTCAAGGTAGCTCTGCATACTCATATGGACCTCATAGTCGGGTCCTTCCAGGGCGTGGCAGGCGATGAGGTAGCTCCTGAGAGAGTCTGCCACCACTCCCGCATCTCCCTCGGCAGTCGGCTCAAGGAGATCCAGCGAGACGGTGTAGGTCGGTACGGAGAGGGTGGTGTCCTGCCGGATCCTCGGCGTGAGGGTGTCGGTGTAGGCTCTCTCGACGTGGACTGTCTGCCAACTGATCCGCTGATTGATATCCTCCTCTCCGCCTCTCTTATGACAGCCGGAGAGAAGCAGAATGAGACTGCCCAGCAAGAGGAGTAGGGGAAGTGACTTAGATCGTGTCATGACTCAATTAGCCAGCTCGGAGATGAACTTTATCCTGACGAGTCTCACCTCGTCCTCTTCATACACCTCGAGGGCAGACATTGCCGAGTCGAGGTCATCCGTGGGGGAGTGGCGGAAGTAATTAAAGATCTCATCCACGTCGTCGGCGTCCATGACGTCATCGATGAAGTAGTTGATATTGATCTTCGTGCCGGAGTAGACGATCGACTCGATCTCCGAGAGCAGGTCGCTGAAGTCCATGTTATTGGAGTTGGCGATGTCCTCGAGCGAGACCTTCCGATCGATGTGCTGCACGATGGAGACCTTGAGCTTGGACTTATTGGGGACCGTCCGGATACGGATGTCCTCCGGCCGCTCGATGTCATTCTCCTCCACATACTCCTTGATCAGAGCGATGAAGGGGGCACCGTACTTCTCAGCCTTGCTCTTGCCGACTCCGGTGATATTCTGCAGCTCCTCCATCGACACCGGGTAGACGCT
>NZ_CAKRLH010000016.1 GCF_934359325.1 uncultured Porphyromonas sp. | reverse complement strand
GGTATGGACTTCGAGATCCAGTCGGCAGACTTCATCCGCGAGCCTAAGATGACGAAGGAGATCACTCCCGAGGAGCGCGAGGAGGTCAATACTCTGATCGATAAGATCGAGGACGACGACGATGTGCAAAATGTCTTCTCCGACATGGCGGAGGACGAAGAGTAAGTAAGCCCAAGTCATCGAGTCATGAGCGAGGAGGAGATGGACAGAGAGACAGAGGATCGGACGGAGGAGAAAAAGCGGACAATGAGTGCAGGACGAGCCGTCGGGATCACGCTGCTAAACCTGCTGGCTATGGTCGTCGTGGGGGCGCTTATCGTGGTGGGAGCACTCTATCTCCTCGATGTCTACACCCACCATGGAGAGGCGGTCAAGGTGCCGGATCTCTCCGGTATGACCCGGGAGGAGGCGATGAGTGCGGTCCGGCCTATGGATCTGGACCTCGAGATTGTCGACTCGATCTATACCGAGGGACTGGCTCCGGGAGTGATCCTAAGGACCTCACCCGGACCCGGATCGATCATCAAGAAACATCGGACGATCTTCCTCACCACCAATACCACGACCGTGGAGCAGGTGGTGATGCCTGCTGTCTACGACACCTCCCGCCGTCGTGCCGAGGCGGCTCTCCGCTCAGCGGGATTCATCGACGTGACGGTCAAGATGGTTCCCGGACGGTACAATGACCTCGCCGTGGAAGTATCAGACCGCAAGACCGGTCGAGTGATCCAGCCGGGGACGAAGCTGCCATTCAATACCCCGCTCGTCCTGTCGATCACCTCCACCATCTCGCTCGACAGTCTCTACGATGCCGATACCACAGCTATAGATAGCGAGGTCGCCGAAGCTCTTCAGCGGATCGGTCAGACGGAGGAGCCCGACGGGGAGGACCTGCCGGAGCTCTGAGCTGAGGACCAGTCACACCAGCACACACCTTACACCAGATGACCGAGAGAGACCTACCGACAGACACGGAGCCGGTAGACGAGGAGGATGAGGAGGTAGACCAGCTCTATGAGCACTACGCCATACGAGCGGATCAGGGGCAGGAGCCTCTGAGGGTCGATCGCTTCCTCGTCAATATGATGCCGAAGATCTCCCGCAGCCGTATCCAGCGGGCAGCCTCCTCCGGCTTCATCTTCGTCAATGGCGAGCCGGTGAAGTCCAATTATAAGGTCAAGCCTCTCGACCGCGTCTCTATGCGGCTCGAGCGTCCGCCGATGACCCTTGAGATCACGCCCCAGGAGATGCCTCTCGAGATTGTCTACGAGGATGACTGGCTCTTGGTGGTCAATAAGCCGGCCGGACTGGTGGTCCACCCGGGGCACGGCAACTGGGACGGGACGCTCCTCAATGGGCTCGCCTGGTACCTGCGGAATAACCCCGACTTCGATGTCAATGATCCGGCGATAGGGCTGGTTCACCGTATCGACAAGGACACCAGCGGACTCCTTGTGATCGCCAAGACGGCGGAGGTGAAGAGCTCCCTCGGGAAGCAATTCTTCGACCACTCCACCCGACGCGAGTACGTAGCGGTGATCTGGGGACATATGGACCTGGCTGACGGCGTCCTGAGGAGCAACCTCGCTCGAGACCCCCGCGACCGGACGAGGATGGCCGCCTTCCCCTACGAGGGCGAAGTGGGCAAGACAGCCGTGACCCACTACGCCACAGAGGAGTACCTCGGCTACCTCAGCCAGGTACGGTGCCGCCTCGAGACGGGACGGACCCACCAGATCCGCGTCCACCTCTCGAATGAAGGTCACCCGCTCTTCAACGACGCTGTCTACGGTGGAGACCGGATCCTCCGAGGAAATCGCTTCGCCAGCTATAAGAAATTTGTGGAGAATGCCTTTGCTATCTGCCCGAGGCAGGCGCTGCATGCTCAGACACTGGGCTTCTTTCACCCCATACTCAAGCGACAGATGGACTTCTCGAGTACACTACCGCCCGACATGACCGCCCTGATCGAGAAGTGGCGGAAGTACGTCGACGACGGCAATGTGGAGAACCTCTGACCTTATCTTATCATGGATCAAGAAAAACTAAAGATTGCGCTCATCGCCGGCGGCTATAGTGGCGAGTATACCGTCTCCCTGTCGAGTCAGGAGGGACTGATGAAGTTTCTCTCCGACAGCCCGTACGAGATCTATCCGGTGCTGCTGAGACGTGACCACTGGACAGTGCTCGGTCTGGAGGGCGACCCGGAGATCGACAAGGGAGACTTCTCCTTCGTCCACCCCGAGACGGGACGCAAGGTCCGCTTCGACTTCGCCTACATCACCATCCACGGCACGCCGGGCGAGGACGGGCACCTGACCGGCTACCTCGACATGCTCCAGATCCCCTACTCCTGCTGTCCGACGCTGATCGGGGCGCTCACCTTCGACAAGTACGTCTGCGCCCGCTACCTCTCCACCTTTGGGATCAAGATCGCCCCGGCTGTCCGGCTCACCAAGTACGACCGGATCGACATTGACGATCTGCTCCGAGAGCCGGGTCTACCCTGCTTCGTCAAACCCAATAACGGCGGCTCCAGCATCGCCACGACGCACGTCACCGAGCGGGAGCAGCTGCAGCCGGCGATAGAGAAAGCCCTCGCCGAGAGCGGCGACGTGATGATCCAGTCGCTCATCACCGGCACCGAGATCACCTGTGGCGCCTATGAGGACGCCGAGGGGATCCACATCCTGCCGATCACCGAGGTGGTGCCCAAGAGTGAGTTCTTCGACTACGATGCCAAGTACAATGGCGCCGTGGACGAGATCACACCGGCCCGCATCCCTGAGGAGACGACAGCGCGTGTCAGGGATCTGACCCACCGGATCTACCGCCACCTACGAGCTGCCGGCATCATCCGGGTCGACTACTTCATCGAGAGCGACGGCACGCCGGTGCTTCTGGAGGTCAATACCACCCCCGGCATGACCGCCACCAGCTTTATCCCCCAGCAGATCCGCGCCGCCGGTCTCGCTCCGGGCAAGGTGCTGGAGGGGATTATCGACTTCCTCTACCAGCGGTCACGCCGTTAGCAGACGGTCATCACTATGCCATCCAGGGTCACGTCTCACGCGAGACGTGACCCTTTTTCTCTCCCTGTGCTCTCGATGAAAACTAATACCGGTAATAGAGAAAACGAAGGTAAGGCCGACTAAAACTCCCATCTCACCCCTCATGGAAGTCGAAGGAGAAATCCCTCTACCTCAATTGTAAACCACGCCTCACAAATAGGCCGCCCCCACAGCTCCAATCTCCACTTTCCCACACAAAAAGCCTTGTCAGCACATCGTCGTTTTGTTTTTTTCTCACTTAATCACTACTATTGTTTAGGAGTCTATATGACTCCGAGATTATGAGAGCACTCCGGGAGGAAGGGAGGTTACGAGTTGCCCCCCACGATTGCTTTCTTCTCCTCCTCTATTTTACCTACGCATATGAAAAGACTAACGACTACAATTCTGCTGACCCTGCTCCTCTCTCTGACGGGGATGGCACAGGAGCTGCCCAAGCCCCTCCGTGTACCGGACCAGCCTAAGATCGAGGTAAAGTACCGGCTCGAGATGAAGAAGCACGTTATGGGGCACGAGTCGATGACGGACACCATGATCGTCCTCTCGGGCGACAAGGAGGCTCTTTGCTACACCACTAGCACCTTTCTCCACGACTCCCTACAGTGTACCGACGACGGCAGGAGAGTAGTGATGGACAGCTTCAAGGAGGGACTCCTGAAGAATGATGAGTCTCTGATCATCGAGCCGAGGACCCTGCCGGAGTACTTCTACACCAACCGGGAGAGAGGGGAGCTGACGGTCTACGAGAGCGACAGGCTCTACATTCCGATCCTCTACCGAGAAGAGGTGGAGACACCCGAGTGGCGGATCAGAGACAATAATTGTCGGATCATCGGGGGATACAAGACCTACAAGGCGGTATGCGACTTCCGCGGACGGCGGTTTGAGGCTTGGTATACCGAGGAGGTACCCGATCACCTGGGTCCGTGGAAGCTCCACGGACTGCCGGGACTGATCATCGAGGCCTACGATGAGGACAAGGAGTACTTCTGGACCGTCATCGACGTAAGGAGAGACCCGACGCCCCCCCACTTCGGACTCCTCGAGGATCCTCTGCTTGAGGTGGATCGGAAGACCTATCTAAGAGATACCCGGGCATTCCTCGAGGGAGGTGATCCGGAGGAGAATGGGACGCTTCAGGAGATCATACGGCGAGGCTTGCGCCGATCCTACCGACAGAAGCGGGAGAAGCGGCTCAGCTACGACTTCCTCGAGAGGGACTATGTCCGGGAGGGGGATACCACGACTACCGAAACTAATACAGAAGCGGTCCTGCCAGCCTCCGCTCTGACGATCCCCGGCAAGCCCTCACGGGATCACCTGCTCGTCAAGTACCGCTATGAGGCGGTCAAGGACACGACCAACGGATCCACGTTTACCCCCGATGACCAGCTCCTGGAGATCCGCCCCGACCAGTCGATCTACTATAGTCTCAAGACTTACCGCATGCAGGCTCTCTACAGCTCCAAGGAAGGAAAGAAGAAGTGGCAGGGACTCTTCCGACAGGAGATCGACAAGCTCAATGCCGGGGGGAAGATGTCCGACTTTATGGCCCGACTGCCACGAAATGGCTCTGTCGACTTTATCATCAAGGAGAGCGACCCCGGCACGATGCGCGTCTACGACAAGGTGGGCGGAGAGCAGTACTTCTACGATGATCAGGCGGAGATGAAGTGGAGCCTCACCGACAGCACACGGGTGATCCTCGGTTACGAGTGCCAGCAGGCGGTGTGCGACTTCCGCGGACGCAGGTGGATCGCATGGTTTACCTACGATGTGCCGATTGACAATGGTCCGTGGAAGCTCCACGGACTCCCCGGTTTGATCTGCGAGGCATACGATGCCCAGCGGCACTACCACTACACGATCACCGGTCTGGAGCAGAAGGAGACCACACTCGACTACACCATCCTGATCGACCCGAAGGCGCGGGTCATAGAGCGGAAGAAGCTCTACGGCAGTCAGAAGCTCTACATCGACAGCGGTGGCGAGCTGGCGGTGATCAGCAATACCCCAAGCAGCAACAATTACCCCGAACCGAAGGAAATAGAATGAGAAGTGTGGTGAGAAGTCTGCTCCTTATCCTCTCTCTTGCCCTCACGATCCCCGCCATAGCACAGATCACGGGCGAGACGCTGGAGGAGGATGGACAGCCGTTGCCCGGAGTCCTCGTCACGCTCCGCAAGGCAGCCTCCCGACACGCCCTCTCCTTCGGGCGCTCAGACTCGGACGGGAGGTTTGCCATAGAGTACGACCACCCGACGGAGGGGCTCTGGCTCCACTTCAGGATGCTCGGCTTCCGTGAGGACAGCATACGGCTGATCCAGGGGAAGAGCCATTACCTCATCCGCCTGCGGGAGGAGGTGACCGAGCTGAGGGAGGTGACGGTGACGGCTGATCCGATACGGGCGGAGGGAGACACGATCCGCTATCTGGTCTCCAATTTTAGCCAAGTCCAGGACAAGTCCCTCGCCGATGTGCTGAAGCGGATGCCCGGCATCGAGGTGGGCGAGAGCGGACAGATCAAGTACCAAGGGGTCAGCATCAATCGCTTCTACATCGAGGGACGCGACATGCTCGGCGGACGCTACGGTGTCGCTACGACGAGTATCAATCCCGAGGACGTTGGCTCGGTCGAGGTGATGGAGAATCATCAGCCGATCAAAGCGATCCGGGACATCGAGTTCTCCCACAATGCGGCGGTCAATATCCGGCTTAAGGAGGACGCCAAGAGCCGATGGGTCGGCACAGCCACCCTCGGAGCGGGCTTCCTCACGGAGAAGCCCTCGGTCACGCCGCTCTGGGAGGGGAAAGGCTCTCTGATGCGCTTCCGCAAGGATCGGCAGATACTGGCCACCATCGGCAGCACCAATGCCGGTAGGGCTGCCACCCTCGCCACACGGGAGGTGGCACTCGGTACGGGCGGACGGGGAAGTGGGTACACTCTGCCCTACCCCTTCTCCCTCACACTCCCCACGCCGACACAGCTCGACGAGGAGAGGTACCGCCGGGGACCGACACACTCGCTCAGCGTCAACGGACTGCGGGGGCTGAAGGAGGAGGTGGATCTCACCGGACGGCTCATCTTAACCGACCGAACCGATCTGAGCCGCGGCAGCAGTCGGATGACCTACTTCTTCAAGGACGAGGACAAGATCATCGTGAGCGAGGAGGAGGGGCGCTCCCGCAATAGTGAGCTGGCGATGGACGCCGGACTGCTGATCAATAAGTCCGCCCTCTACCTCTCGGATAAGCTCTCGGGACGCCTCCTGTGGAGGGATCTCACACTCGACACACGGGGCACGATGCCCAATGGTCGCGATGTCTCCCTGCGACGTCAGGAGGTCTCCAATAACCTCAGCCTCATCCTCCGCCAAGGATCGCACCGCTACGGACTGGACTCACAGGTGAGATGGGAGCGGCAGCCGGGACTGATGACGATCACCGGCATGGGGGACGATCGGCGCCAGGAGGTCTCGTCCGAGATGCTATACTCCAGTACCTCCACCGACCTGAGCCTCACACGCGGGATCCTCGACCTCACCGGCACGATCGGTCTATCGACGCTTCACCGCACCCTCAGGAGCGACCTCACGCTGCCGGATCTCTCCATCACCCCGGCTGACAACCGCCTCACCGTCGACTACATCCGCCCCTACATCGTTCCCCGACTGAGTCTCCGCACGGAGTCCCTCGAGGCACTGCTCTCCATCCCGATCGACAAGACCTGCTACCGAGTCACCGACCACGAGGAGACCCGACAGATCGCCCCGATCTCCCTTCGCCCCTCGCTACGGGTCGACCTCGAAGCGACCAGACGGCTCAGTCTCAGCAGCGACCTCAGCTACAGCAACGGGTACGAGGAAGCTGGCTGGGAGAGCGGATACCTCCTCACCAGCTACTACGCCCTGACGAGAGGCGCCTCGGAGCTCAATCACCGGCGAAGTCTCTCCGGTGGCATCGGGACGGAGTACCGCAATCCCCTCCAGGCACTCTTCACCCATCTCGACCTCAGATACCTCAGCTACCGAAACTCACTCATACAGGGACGCACCCTGCAGGGAGACTACCTACTCTCCCGGATGACACCGATGGAGAGCCGGGGGAGCCTCATCAGTGTCGGCGGCAGCATCAGCAAGGGACTCTCCCCCTGGCGGACGACTCTGGTCCTAAAGGGGCAGTACACCCTCGGGAGGCAGGAGATGCTCCTCAAGGAGATGCTCAATGCCTTCCGCCTCAGAGGTCTCTCCCTCAGCGGCTCCGCCTCCGCCCATCCCGCCTCATGGATCAGCCTCACCTACGACGTCGGGCTCGACCTCAGCCGGCTGACTCTCGAGGGCGAGCAGGGGCGGCTCCAGAGAGACTTCGCCCAGAGTCTGGAGCTGGTGCTGATGCCCGCCACACCGTGGAGGATCGAGCTGACCGGCGACCACTACTACAATGAGATCGCCCGCGGGATGCGGAAGAATTACTTCCTCCTAGACCTCGGGCTGGTCTACTCACCCCGCAGCCGACTCGAGGTGAGCCTACAAGCACGCAATCTGCTTAATAACAGGGTCTACGGCTACACGCTCCTCTCCTCCCTCACGGCGCAGACCATCGCCTACGAGATACGCCCCATGGAGATCCTCGCCTCACTTTTCTTCCATTTTTGATCTTACAAAAGAACTCAAAGGAGCAGCATAAGTCGGACACTTTGGGTATATTTGCCATCGGTAAAGAAAGATTTTTAGTACTAATCCCTATAGACAATGAGAAGAATGGAAATTCAGAACGTACATGGTCGCGAGATCCTCGACTCTCGCGGCAACCCCACCGTAGAGGTAGAGGTAGAGCTGGAGTATGGCATCATCGGTCGCGCCTGCGTCCCCAGTGGTGCTTCCACGGGTGAGAACGAGGCTCTCGAGCTCCGCGACGGCGACAAGAAGCGCTACTGCGGCAAGGGCGTCCTTAAGGCTGTGGAGAATGTCAATACCAAGATTGCTCCCGAGCTTATCGGCATGGACGTCCTCGACCAGCGCGGCATCGACCAGAAGATGCTCGAGCTCGACGGTACCAAGACGAAGTCCAAGCTGGGAGCCAACGCCATCCTCGGCGTCTCCCTCGCTTGCGCTCGTGCTGCCGCCACTGCACTCGACCTGCCCCTCTACCGCTACATCGGCGGCACCAATACGTACGTCCTCCCGGTCCCAATGATGAATATCATCAATGGCGGTGCACACTCTGATGCGCCTATCGCCTTCCAGGAGTTTATGATCCGCCCCGTGGGTGCTGAGACCTTCCGTGAGGGTCTCCGCATGGGTACCGAGGTCTTCCACGCTCTCGCTAAGCTGCTCAAGAAGCGCGGCCTCTCCACCGCTGTCGGTGACGAGGGTGGCTTCGCCCCCAAGCTCGACGGCATCGAGGACGCCCTCGACTCCATCATCCAGGCTGTCAAGGACGCCGGCTACGAGCCCGGCAAGGACGTGCGCATCGCCATGGACTGCGCTGCATCTGAGTTTGCAGTACAGGAGGATGGCAAGTGGTACTACGACTACCGCCAGCTCAAGTCCGGTATGCCCAAGGACCCCAATGGCAAGAAGCTGACCGCCGAGGAGCAGATCGACTACCTCGAGCAGCTCATCTCCAAGTACCCCATCGACTCCATCGAGGATGGTCTGGATGAGAATGACTGGGAGAATTGGGTAAAGCTCACCGACCGCATCGGCGACCGCTGCCAGCTCGTGGGTGACGACCTCTTCGTGACCAACGTCGACTACCTCAAGAAGGGCATCGAGATGGGCGCTGCCAATTCGATCCTCATCAAGGTCAATCAGATCGGTACCCTCACCGAGACCCTCGACGCCATCGAGATGGCTCACCGCGCTGGCTACACCAGCGTCACCAGCCACCGCTCCGGTGAGACTGAGGACACCACCATCGCCGACATCGCTGTGGCTACCAATAGCGGCCAGATCAAGACCGGCTCTCTCAGCCGCACCGACCGCATCGCCAAGTACAATCAGCTGCTCCGCATCGAGGAGGAGCTGGGCGACAAGGCTCAGTATGGCTACTGCAGGGTAAGCCGCAAGAAGTAATCTCTCCCTCGAGAGAGAGCCCACAGAGGGCGACAGGTCAGACCGACTTGTCGCCCTCTTTTCTTTTCATCATCCCCGGAGACAGTCAGGTCCAGAGGATCAGAACTCCCTGAAATAGATCCAAATGGTGGACCATACCGCAGGGGTGACGCATTTGAGCCTTAAGGCAAAGAAGTGATAATCCCTGTCGCTGTGCAATCCTGTCGACTGATCCCAGCCATGCTGCTACCGCTTGCCGATCCCGCAGGGGCGAAGCACCGGAGGGATCATCGCTTTTTAGACCGGGTGTCGAGGCACTTAGTGCCGAAGACCCCGGGAAACAACGACGCATTCAAGGTATACGACCCCGCCAGGGTGTCGCACATACCAGTCAGTCAATCAGTGCGACACCCTAACGGGGTCGCGGGGTCGCTAGCAACGCCTGCCCCCCGGGTCGTCGGGGCTACGCCCCTTGACCCGGGTCTAAAAAGCGGGCACCCCTGTCGGGGTGCATCGTTCACCACTCTTTACAATGAGTTGAATGGTTTCTGTACCACTCAAATGCGTCACCCCTGGACCATACCGAGAGACCAGAGATGCGAAGAAGACTGCAAATATACCACCTCCACTCGCCCTCCTTGTCTCTTATCTGCATTTACCACCCATTACAGGCAACTCTTGTCGGATCCTATGTTCATCCAAGAGGGGGCAGCCTCACTCTACTATTGCCTCTATGATCCCACTCACGAAAGCGACGACAACTATGATCCCTAAGGCGCCGAGGATGAGCATAAAAACACAGCTGCATCCTCCCTCGATGATATTGCCTGTCAGTATCTCCTTGGCACTGCCGAAGAGGCCTGAGAAATAACCACGTATGATCCGAAATATCAATACAACGATACAAACGATCGCTACAAAGATGATGATGCCGAAAATCAAGTGCTCCATAATTGGTAAGAGTTGTCCACAGTTATTCTTGAGCCATCGTGTCCTTAATACGGTCGCGCTCTCAGCCCCCTTTGAATGCGTGCAAGCTATGTCTTGAAACTCTGACTTCTAACTGATGGCACCGGGCATCCTCCATAACCTCACCTATGACTACGAATGTCTATATGTCTATCGGGGGGCTATGATTACCTGTTTATAAACGCATCATACCACCATGAGGCAAAGAGCTCTGCGCTGTTCTCTCCATGACGATCGCTTGACTCGCCGGGATTGACCTCTATGATGAAGTCTGGCGTGGCATCAATCGTGAAATATCTGCCTCCTCCCGCCTGCGTCAGTCGTGCAGCTGCCTCACTCACTATAGACGGGATAGGCAGTCCATCTCTGCGGTAAACTTTGCCCTCCAGCACCCAGTAGCGAGCATCGTTCTCAAAGATGTATTCCTCATCCACCGCTTGGCGGATACAATACCTCTCGCCGCCCCACCTCTGATTCTTATACGCTCTCTCAATCTCCGCCAAGGAATGATCGGGGTAGAAGGACAGCCCCTCCTCTACCCGTTCCAGAGACATTGAGTCATGCTTAATAAAGGCTCTGCTCCAGCCCCGCCTCTTCATCTTCATATCTACATCTTGATCCAGTCGGTCGACAAAGAAAGTTGGGATAGCGAGATCCTCTATGACCGGGAGGTACCGATGCATCATCAAGTAAAAGTTATTGATGTCATAAGAGTGTATGAACCTCGGATCACCGGGATAGTCCTCTGGACGGAAAATAGTGGAGCTTCTATATATAAGATGCTCTGCCTCAGTTGATGGAGTTAACGCCACAGGAATACCAGCATGCTGAAATGCTGCATATTCTTCTCTGAAGAAGTGGATCACCTGCCCCTTCTCCTCCCTGTCCTCTCTAAATATCACTTGATATGGGATCGTCTTCATCGTACTTCTGAGTGCTCAAATAGTGCATGAATCCAAACAGCTATGGAGATACGAGTACAGTAGGCGGTATACAGGTGATAGTCAAATTCAAAGACATTGGTCTCTCTCATCTCTTGTGTGTTCTCAGGAGAGAATATCGGATGCTTAGTCAGGTCGTAAGCCTCCTCAAAGAGTCGCTCTACAGTTGGCTTGGCAAGCTCCAGACCACTCAGCGAGAGACCGTTAAAGTCTGCGACATAGCTGTACTCCGAGAGCTCCCTCGGCAGGAAGTCGCGGAAGAAGTGCCTTGCCCAGCGCTTTCGGGCATCTTGCCCCTGTCCCTGCCTAAGGCTGCAGATCGCATCAATTATGTCCGGATCAGCATAGAATGAGACAAGCTCTATACTTCTCGGTCGGTAGATAAGATCCTCTTCCCATGGCACCGTAAACTCATTGCCAAGATTAAAGCTAAGTGTCCCAGCCTCTGTGGGAATGGGATCCACAAAGAGCGTGTCTGCACCCTGTCCACCAAAGATCACTTCTACTCCATCTCGCTTCGCTTCCTCAGCAATCGTAGAGGCAGAGTCATAGGACTTTATGTAGCTATCCGGGATTTGGTGAAAGGGAAACTGATCCAGAAGGCTGAAGAAGGGATGCTCCTCAAGGTGCACAAAACAAGTACGCTCTCCGAGAGGAGCCAGTACATCCTGCACCCTCCTCTCTGTGCGAAACTCATAACGGTCATTGACCATACCATATAGATTGAATGGGATACCGAAGTGGTGAAGTAAGCAGATAATCAGGCTTGAGTCCAGACCGCCACTTAGGTGTACCCCTATCTTCTTCCCTTCGAAGCGCCCAAAGAAACGCTCCGATGTTGCAAGGAAATCCGGGAGAGTAAGCTTCTCTCTCCGCTTAGGCAGATAACGCTCCTCCTCTATCTGACCGGACACGCTACTGTACACAAACCCAGGCATAATAGGAGTAATACCAGGGAAAAGCTCTCTCCACTCTGTGATGTGCATTTCTCCAAGCTTGTCATTATAGAGCATATTGTCGATGCTATACTCTTGCCAGAGTCCGCTGCCAAGTTCTTCCACTATACTATCCTGCAGCGTTCCGCTCCTATGATTGTAGAATCGTAGCGAGGGCTGTGGATATATCATCTCTCTCAGTCTCATCATACGCTTAGTCAAAGGCCGCAACGGGAGCAAAGTTAATCCAGTTGTCGTCATGCGGATCCGCTGGCATGCCATCCTCAATGACCCATGCATGCATCTGAACGGAGGGGAGAAAAGCACCTATAAACATTGTCCCATGCTTTCGGAATCTCCTCGAGGTACTACGAGCGAAGAAAGCTCTTGGCAGACAAAGTTTCCGCTGCTGATTTCCGGGGTAAAGCGCATAGTAGACTGCTGTCGCGACTCCGGCATCAGGATAGCATCTAAGTGGAATCTTACCCCACAGCCGTGCCAAAAGGAAGGAGTGACGGCAAAGCCGATTAAGTACCTGAGCATAGACCCGAATATAAAAGGGAATAGACAAGGGCATCGCACAATTCTTCCGCCCCCCTAAGAGATACGGATCATCTACTTGCTCCAAGCACTTACGTACTTTTGCCCCGACTCTTACGTCTTCGTATTTTATCCGACTTGTCCTAAGCAGGCTACCGGTGAGAGGTTCAATGAAATAACAGGCTCCAAATGCCTTTAGTCTAATTCGATACACAGCTAATCTTTGGACTTAATGGGTTTGACGGAAGCAGATGGAGTCTTTTGGCTGATAAAACCGACAGAGACCTGATATTTTTAGTCACTGTCACCTGAGACTCGGAGGTAGGTATAGACCTATTCATGAATGGGCATTAATAACGACAAAGGAATCAACTAAACCACGAGTACCGCTGAATACGAGTTCAAGCTTTCGTACATATTAGTATTGCCTCAGGCTATCTCTTAGGCAATGCTTTAAGTTGACAACAATGCCATAGCAGTGGGCGGGAGCACTATCACACGCTCCCGCCCTATGGTTACTAATTATTAGTAGATACTATTGGAAATTATCGTCAAGAGCTCTCCAATGTTGGTAACTACTATTGTCCTCTTTGCCTGAGGACTTCCTACCGTTGATGTTTTTGGCACTTGCGTGCACCTCTGCTCCGAGGAGCGTTTCGAGTAACTTTTTCATAACGAATAAAGAAGTTAGTTGTTGTGTCTACTCTGTTGAAGGATTTTCGACATTCTCCTTTTAGTAATTCTGTTAGATCACGACTCCACGAGGAGCCGTGAGAACAGAGCAACGCAGGGGATGCCTGCACGGTAGGTGCCGACATCCCCTGCGGGTATGATCTATATGCTTTAGTGGAGGGAGGGATCAGCGGGAGTCGCGTCTCTCTCTCTCTCTCTCTCTCTCTCTCTCTCTCTCTCTCTCTCTCTCTGCGCATGACAGCGCATAGAGCTGATCTGCCGGCTCTCCATTAGGAGACTGTCAGATCCCGTTTGTCTGTATTGCGAGACGGTGAGAGACATAGACTATATGGTGAAGATACAGTAAAGTGGCTTAGACAATCTGTAGCGTTCTTTCATTTCTCAAATTTATGCAATTTATTTCATACTAACAAATTATTACCCGACGGGAGTCGGAGACGGCATCTCAACCAGGGGTGACGCAGTTGAGCTCATCGTAAAGAGTAAGGATTGATGCCCCCTTGTGGGTGCCTGCTGCCGAGCGTTATCTCACGAGAGACAATCGTTAGGAAACCCCGTAGGGGTGCAGACCCGCCTTCCGATCCCGAAGGGGCGAAGCCCTGTAGGGATCGTCGCTTTTTAGCCCGCATGTCGAGGCACGAAGTGCCGAAGACTGCGGGAAAGTGGATGCCTTTTATTAACCCGCGACCCCGCCAGGGTGTCGCACTCACCCGTCAGTCAATCAGTGCGACACCCTGGCGGGGTCGTGGGGGTTGAGACGGGTCTCGGCACATCGGTCACCGCTTCGCGGATGACCGATGCCTATGGAGCGAGCACCCTTCGGGTGCCTCACGGATAAGCCCTATAGGTATATGATTACCCCAATGCTCAAATGCGTCATCCCTGACCCAGGGGCTTTGCAAAGGGACGGATAAGAGATCAAGATTATGTATCTTGTGCATAGTGTTATACGGGAGAGACGTTTATGGAGAAAGAGAAGAACTACAGCCCGAGCGGAGATGGTCACGGAGACCTCCCATCACCTGCCGAGCAGCTCGCGATCGAGCGGAACCAGAGACTGAGAGCAGAGATCGATCGTATGGAAAAAGAGATTGCCAAGATGGAGGTCGAGCTTGCCAAGTCACAAGAGAGCAAGCCCGTCAGGCTGAGCTCAGGGTATATGCGCTCAATACGCTCATCGATGTGGCGGACGAGACCTACAGCCTGGGTCTACGAAAGGTCCTGGGAGAAAGCGATCAGGAGGACCATCATGGCCATCCAAAGCGATAGCATCACACAGACGACTCATCCCGCGGATACGTCGCTCGGAGAGAGAGATCCTCTCCGAAAACACCCATGCCATCTTGAGTGAATGAACAAGCAACGAAACTACTCTGCGGACCTCCTATTCGCTACCTTTTTTGTCCTCGGAGGTCTTCTATTAGTACTGAACTACTATCTATTCAGGAGCCATTTGCTATCCCTCATCGGCGCTTTTGTGATCTACGGAATAGCACCGATCCTAACGATATATCTCAAGAGGAAAGGTTCACTCCAAATCAGCACGAGAGCCTTTTGGGGAAGAGTGATTCTTGTGATACTCTCCGGTGCTCTCTTGTTCGAGTTTCTTCGAGTTTGATTTGCACACAATACCCTTTAGCCCCCCCGGAGGGATAGGCAGACAGGAGGATGAGGGCGTGGGCACACAACGGATGACCGCAGCGACAATAGACCTGCCCCCGATCCGTTATCGGTGAAAACTATTACCGGTAATAGAGAACACTAATACCGGTATTAGTTGCGCCTTTTACCGGTAATAGATTTGTCCGAGAGGGCTCGCGTGCTCGCGCACTGTAAATCAGCCATTTCTACGAGTGTCCCTGCTCGTACTATTACCGTAAGGGAGCTATGCCCAGAGGGATCGGTAGGCAAGGTTACACCTCGGAAGGGGTGCTCGCTGTTCCGCTAGGGTGACGAGGAGGGGTAGTAGCTCGGAAGATGACCCCGGGTACGGCGGCGGGTTGCTTTTTCTTTTTGTCGGGGAGATAAGTTATCTTTGTGGGAAGGGGGGAGTGGGTGGACCGATCCACCCGATACTGAGACACGTACACTATCCGGACTTACTTCATGCGAGAAGACGATACCATCACTGCTGCGTTCCTCGACTTTGGCAGCCACACGATCAAGGCGGCCCTGGCGGACTGCAAGGCGGACGGCACCTTTACATTCCGTCAGCAGAGCACGGTCGAGTCGGAGGGACAGATCCGCCGCGGCATCATTTATAATCTCAAGGAGGTGGCGGCGAAGACCGACGAGCTCCTCCGACAGCTCTCACAGCTCGCCGACTGCCCCATAGACCGAGTCTACGCCGGGGTCAATGGTCAGAGCCTCCACTCCGATATGCACGAGGCGGAGCTGACACTCGGTGAGCCGCGCGAGATCACGGAGAAGGACATGGACACGCTGCGACTGCAGACGGCGGACGAGGACTTCGACAGCCGCTACATATCGATCGCCGACGATGTCACCCCCGCCTACTACGTGGACGGCAGCTGGACGAATAATCCGGTCGGCGTCCAGGGATCTAATCTCAAGGTGAGCTACCAGCTGCTCCTTGCCCGTGAGGAGCTGGACCGCAATATCCGGCGCGTGCTGGAGGAGAAGCTGGCGCGCGAGACGGAGTACCTGATCCCGGCGACGATCATGAGCGACCTCTTCCTCACCACGGAGCAGAAGCGCTTCGGCTGCGCCCTGATCGACTTCGGTGCCGAGTGTACAACCGTCTCGGTGTACAATAGAGGGCAGATGGTCGGCCTGCGCGTGATCCCGCTCGGCGGCGATGCGATCACCACCGACCTGACCGACATGCACATCTCCCTGATGGAGGCGGAGCGGATCAAGACGAAAAACGGCTCAGCTCTCACAGCCTCCGAGGAGGAGGCAAAGGGCGAGGTGGTGGTGCAGACCGCCAACGGCATGACGTCGAAGAGCCTGCCACTCCGAGAGGTAAATCGGTACATCCGCGCCCGCTCCACGGAGATCGTCCGCAATATCTCGACCTACATCAATGCCCTCCTCCCCGAGCACAGCCTCTCCGGCATCGTGATCACCGGCGGTGCGTCCCGCATGACCGGTCTGAGGGATCTGCTGACGAAGGAATTTAATGTCAAGGTGGACTTTGCCTCCTCCATCCTCGGGCGCTACGGACGGGACAATAGCTACTACATTGAGAACCCTGAGTGGCACTCCGTCTACAGCATGGTCTACTACGTGGCTCAGGACCTCGCTGCCACCTATGTCCGCCCCGAGCCGGCAGCGCAGAAGCAGACAGCGACCGCCCCCACCGAGCAGCCAGTGATGCGGACGAACGAGCAGGCGACCTCGACCGGGAGCGACTTCCCGGAGGATCAGCTGCCGGATGATGTCTTTGCCGGCACGACTCAGACACTCATCGACGTGGAGGAAATAGAGACGAAGGCGCAGGAGCCGCCGAAGAAGGTCTCTCGCCGCAGCGGCACGAAGCGCAAGGACAAGGGCAATGGATTCTTTGCCAAGCTATTCAGTGGTGGCCTCATCTTCCCCGAGGATGACGTTGACGAGTGATCTCTACCTTTTTTTATCATAGATACGTATCGGACTTATGAGCGAATTACTCAATATCAGCAGCAAAAAAAAGGATGAGATCCCGA
>NZ_CAKRLH010000015.1 GCF_934359325.1 uncultured Porphyromonas sp. | reverse complement strand
ATAGAGGTTGATCACCTTATCCTGTATGCTATGTGCTATTTCATCATCTCCCAAGACAGCTCGGGACTCAAACTCCAGGAGCAGCTGACGCTTCTCGAGCTCCTGTTTCTTGCTTTCGTCAGTTGTCGCAGAGTATTCATTGATCGCCATCGCTCTAAGCTGACTAATGGCACTTGACATCACCTCTTTATCAGTGAAAGTACGAGCAAACTCTAATTCCTCCGGCGTCATAGGAGCAAATCTTCTTTATATCAACAGTCTATGCCGAATGTGGCGTGTGGAGTATGGCGAGTACCACAGACCTAAGTGTCAGAGGGAGGCGAGGAGCTCGTTGGTGGGGATGACGGCGAAGTCGTCCCGCTCTACAAGTCCCCGCTCATAGACAGCGGCAGCGAGCGTCACGCCAAGCGTATCCTCCGGCGTGGTGATCTCTCCGTTACTGTCCCCATGATAGACGATGACAAGCGGCTCATCGGGCATCCCTTCCTCCAGTTCCTCCTTAGTGGGGAGGAAGAGCGAGGTCAGAGCGTAGCGCGTCGGCTCCTCGTCACGTGTCTCGAAGAGGATCGCCCGATAGGGCTTCACGGACTTGGTCCCGGGGACGAGGATCGTCTCCATAAAGTCGCTCGTCGGAGCCAGAATGGCGAGGTAGCACTTATCCTTCAGGATCTCACCGAAGTGGCTGCGCTTCACCTCGAGGCGCAGCACCTCCTCCGGAGTGAGGTCGTGCTGACGAATCATCTCCGCCACCTCTTCGGGTAGAGGGGACGCTTTCGGGTCGATCAGCTGCTCAAATTGCGGTCCCTCCTCTCGGATCTGCCTCCAGTACTCCTTCTTCTGATCCCTCATTGGATCCTCGTCCAGCAGCACCTCTCCGAGCAGGATGGCGAAGAATGGGTATTGATCCTCCAGTCCCTCATTGTACGCCTCCTGGGCGATCTCATCACCGACGAAGTCGGCCATCTCCTCCGTGTCGCCCTCATCTATCCCGTAGTAGTCTATGATCACCGGGCTCTCGCTCCGGTCATACCTCTGGCGCTCCTCGTCATTGAAGTGGATCTGAGGAAGGCGCAAAAGGGTCGAGCGCGTCCCCTCAGGCGACGTACTCTGGTAGAGTACCACCTTGTAGGGCTTAGAGAGCCTCGTCGAGGGGAGACTCTCATCGAAACTCGGGAAGAGCAATTGCTCGTAATACTCAGTGAGCTCGCGGAAGTCCACCCGCTTGCGACCGGCCACGATCCTGTCGAGGACCTCGTCCGAGATCTCAAGACAGAGGAGATCAGTCTCCTCGAGCTGATGCCTGTGGAGGGCATCCTTGATTGCGTTACTTAGGTTCATCATAGTCCTGTCCTTGCCATTCCATTATCTGCTAACAAATCTACACAAAATCCCGCCAGACTAAAGAATTATATAGTGGTCGAAGAAGGACATATCCCCTGGATGGATCGTCCGGGAGAGGGCGAGAAAGTCAGCAGCGGTGCGCTACGGGGTGCGCCGCGTCCCTTCCGGCTTACCCCCTGGTCTTTCGCCTTTCGCACCGTCCGACTTGTCTGACTTGTCCGACTTGTCTGACTTGTCCGACTTGTCCGACAAGACAGCACGCCTCAGGTCCCCCTTATCAGAGAATAATCTATTACCGGTATTAGTGATCACTAAACCCGGTAATAGTGATCACTAATACCGGGTTTAGTATTTTCTCTGATCTGATCCGATCCGAGTCCGCTCCCCCCGGGGAACCGCTGTCAGTCGTCCCAGAAGCCGAGGTCGTCGAGCATCTCCTGCTCGTCGCGCTCCAGCTGCTCAAGGTCGTCCGTCTCGGCGTCTGCAGCATCCTCGCGCAGCTCGGGATCGTCGTCATCGAGCCAGTCGGGGACGTACTGCGTCGGATCCATGAATTGCTCGAGATCGCGCCGCTCCTTCTTCGTTGGGCGACCTGTGCCGCGCGCCCGCCCCTGGCGGTACGCCGCCTGCATCGTCTCGAGGATCTCGTACTCGCTCCGTGGGGTGACGTTCTTGAGATACTCGGGTACCAGCTTGGCTCCCACGCGCGCCTTGGGGAGACCCACCACCTCGAAGGTGAAGGTCATCGGCGGCTTCTTCACCTCGATGCGATCCCCCACCCTCACCTTGGAGGCGGGCTTGAGGGAGACGCCGTCGCGGGTGACACGATTGATCTTACATGCCTTGGCGGCTATGGAGCGGGTCTTGAAGACTCGGGTGCCCCAGAGCCAGCGGTCTATACGTAGGTCTTCCATGGGTCAGTTTTTCTCTCTCTTAGTGATGATGGCTCTTCTTGTGCGCCTCGTCCTTGGTGCGGGCGTTGTAGGTATTCATCGTCCGCTCGATGCCCTGTAGGGCAAAGCTACGGATCACCTCAGCGGCGAGGATGGCAAGATTGGGCCACTGAGCCTCCTCCACTTCGTCAAAGGAGCCGAGGACGTAGTCGATCTGCCCTCCCTTAGCGTAGTGGGAGCCTATGCCAAATCGAAGGCGGGCATACTTTGCGCTCCCCAGTGTCGCCTCGATGTGCTTCAGACCGTTGTGTCCACCGGAGCTGCCCTGGGCGCGGATGCGGAATTCGCCAAAGGGGATATTCAGGTCATCGACGACAACGAAGAGGTTCTCCTGCGGGATATTCTCCTTCTTCATCCAGTAGCGAACGGCATCGCCGCTGAGATTGACGTAGGTGGAGGGCTTGAGGAGGATGAGGATCTTATTCTTGACCCTCATCCGGGCGACCATGCCGTAGCGCTTGTCCTCAAAGGCGACACCCCCCTCCTCCGCCAGCGCGCTCAGGACGCGGAAGCCGGCGTTGTGTCGGGTATCACGGTACTCGGGGCCGGGATTGCCGATCCCCACGATCAGGTATTTGCTTGACTCACTCATGACTTGATAGATAATGATCTGCCACCTCCTCCAGCCAGCTGTACCACTCGGCTCCGTAGGCGCGCACGAGCGCGGAGCGAACGAAGCTGTAGATCCGGATCCCCTCCCGTCGTCCTCGCGCCACCGCCGCATCGCAGAGGGGCGACCAGACGTCGTAGTAGAGGATCGTCCGCCCGGCATCGGTCCGCCGGGTACGCACCGGGTAGAGGTGGCAGGAGATCGGCTTGTAGAAGAGCGACTGCCGACCCTCTGTGAAGCACTTCTCGAAGGCACAGCGGCAGCACTCGCCCTCCTCATTGCAGGTAAAGACGCACCGCCCACCATCAACGATCATCGTCGCCCAGGCTCCCGGGGCAGGACTGTAGAGCACACCGTGGTCCGTCATGTAGTCGATGTTCGCGATCGGGATGGTGTCGATCACCTGGGGCAGCGCCTCCACCAGGAGCTCTTTCTCCTCCTCCGCCACGGGAGCACCCTCCACGCCCTCGACACAGCAGGCGCCTCGGCAGGCCTCGAGGTCACACGCGAAGTACTCGGTGATGATCTCCGGGCTGACGAGGATCTCTCCCACCTCGAGGTATTTACTCTTCTTTGCCATAAAAAATAAAGGAGAGCCACCCCACCATACCGGCACGGGTGTCTCTCCTTGGATCATGCTACCCGTCGGCTCCTGCAAGTCAAGTGCGGGAGTGAGGGGGTAAGTAGCTTACTCTGCGGACTCCTCAGCAGCCTCCTCAGCCGGAGCCTCGGGAGCAGCGGGTGCTGCAGCCTCTTCCTCAGCCTCCATCTGGGCAGCCATAGCGGCCATCTCACGGGAGGACTTGATGGTAGCGACGACGGCGTTGCCGGCATTGAGCAGCTCGAGGTTGTCGAAGCTCAGGTTACGCACCTGGATTGGCTCGTCGACACCCATATTGGTGATGTCGATGTGGAGGCGATCGGGGATATTGGTATAGAGACCCTTGACCTTGAGGTAGCGCATACGAGTGATCAGCGTACCACCGGCACGGACACCCTTAGCGAATCCATCGAGGACGATGGGCATATTGACTACGATAGGCTTATCCTCAGAGATCTGGAGGAGGTCAATGTGCAGCACCTCGTCGGTGACGGGGTGGAACTGCAGGTCCTGCACGATGCACATCACCTTGTCGCCGCCCTCTATGGAGAGCTCTACCGTGTGCACGTCGGGGGAGTAGATCAGGTTGCGCACCTCCTTCTTGGACACGAGGAGGCTCTGATTCTTCTCACCACCATAGATCTCTACGGGGATCAGACCCTGGCGACGCTGATCGCGGGTCGCCTTCTTGCCCACCTCCTTGCGGACGGTGGCACTGAGACTGTACGTCTTCATACTTGCTTATTAGTTGTGTTACTCAAAATTAGCTCTTCCTAATTTCCCATCACACCTTGATAGGCCTTTTCTATAAGAAAAGCATGCAAAGATACTGATTTCCTCTCACATAGCGATACAAAAAGCGAGGCAAGGGTCGACGGGTCGGGGGAGAGTGCGTGGCAGGGAATAAAAAAAGCTCAGGCTGAAGGGCGGTGAAGCCGATCAGCCTGAGCTTAGATTATTAGATGGTGACGGCGACTAAGCCATCAGGGTGCGGGGATTACATCCACTTACCGGGCTCGTCCTCGACCTTCTTCTCCACATCAGAGGGAGCCTCTGCTACATCCTCCTCGGGACGTGAGAAGTCCATAGCGAGGTATCTCTGGTACTTGGTGTAGCGGTACTTGGCATCCTCGAGAGCAGCACCGTAGAGCGCCTCGGCGTCCTCGGGGAAGAGCTTGTCGAGAGAGCGGTAGCGCACCTCACCCATGATGAAGTCGTGGAAGAGGTCCCACTTCGGCTCCTTGGAGTCGAACTGGAAGGGGTTCTTGCCCTGCTCCTCCAGGCGGGGATCGTAGCGCCAGAGCTGCCAGTAGCCACACTCGACGGCACGCTTCTCCTCCTCCTGGGTCTTACCCATACCGGCACGGAGTCCGTGATTGATACAGGGGCAGTAGGCGATGATCAGTGAGGGACCATCAAACTCCTCAGCCTCGCGGATCGCCTTGAGCGCCTGAGCCTGATTGGCCCCCATGGCGATCTGGGCGACGTAGACGTAGCCGTAGCCAGCAGCCATCATACCGAGGTCCTTCTTGCGGAAGCGGCGACCATTGGCAGAGAACTGTGCCACAGCGGCACGCGGGGTAGACTTAGAGCTCTGACCACCGGTATTGGAGTAAACCTCCGTATCGATGACGAGGACATTGACGTCCGGTGCCTGTGCCAGCACGTGGTCGAGACCACCGTAGCCGATATCGTAAGCCCAGCCGTCACCACCGATGATCCAGTGAGACTTCTTGGTGATGTAGTGACGGAGATCGTCGATGAGACGACCACCCTCGGTAGCATCATTCTCTACCAGAGCACGGATCTCATCGGAGAGCTCACGGCAAGCCTTGGCATCGTCGTACTTCTCGATCCACTCCTTGAGGAGCTCCTTAGTCTTCTCCTGACCAATCTCGATCTTGCCATCAACGACATCCTGCGCGATGGTGAGGAGGCGCTCGCGGAGCTTCTTATTGGCGAGGTACATACCGTAGCCATACTCTGCGTTGTCCTCAAAGAGGGAGTTGGCCCATGCGGGACCGTGACCCTTCTCATTGGTCGTGTAAGGTGTCTCGGGGGCAGATGCGGAGTAGATAGAGGAGCAGCCGGTGGTATTGGCCACTACCTGACGATCACCATAGAGCTGAGAGATCAGCTTGACGTACGGTGTCTCACCGCAGCCTGCGCAAGCTCCGGAGAACTCGAAGAGAGGCTGAGCGAACTGAGAATTCTTCACGCTCTTGCTTACCTCGACGAGGTGTGCCTTATTGGTCACCTCCTGAGCGGAGTAGAGCCACAGCGGATCCTGATCCTCCTGAGTGTGGAGAGGCTCCATGGTGAGTGCCTTCTCGCCCTTCTTACCGGGGCAGACATCAGCACAGTTACCGCAGCCGAGACAGTCGAGGACGTCGACCTGGATGCGGAAGCCCATGCCCTTGAACTCCTTACCGATGGCAGGCTTGGTCACGTAGCCCTCGGGAGCATTCTCCATCTCCTTCTCATCGAGGATGAAAGGACGGATGGTAGCGTGAGGACAGACGTAGGCACACTGGTTACACTGGATACAATTCTCCTCGTGCCACATCGGGACATTGACAGCGACACCGGGGCGCATCACGCGCGTAGTGCCGGGCTGCCAGGTACCGTCCTCGAGGCCGGTGAAGACACTCACAGGCAGGTCATCACCCTCCTGAGCGTGCATCTTCTTGACGATAGCGGAGACGAAGGGAGTATCGTACTCGTACTCCTGCTCAGCATCATCGGGGCAGTCGGCCCACTCAGCGGGCACGGGTACCTCGATGACGTCAGCACCGGCATCGACAGCCTGATAGTTCATGTTGACGATCTTCTCGCCCTTGTGTCCGTAGCTCTTGACGATGAATTTCTTCATCTGCTCGACGGCGAGGTCGTAGGGGATGACGTTGGCGATCTTGAAGAAAGCGGACTGGAGGATCGTATTGGTACGGTTGCCGAGACCGATCTCAGAGGCGATCTTAGTCGCGTTGATGATGTAGAGGTGGCAGCCGTTCTGTGCGAGGTATCTCTTGAGACGACCGGGGAGGTTCTCACCCAGATCCTCAGGCTCCCAGATGGAGTTGAGGAGGAGTGAGCCACCCTTGCGGAGACCCTTCGTGATATTGAAGCGGTGCAGGTATGCCGGCTCGTGGCAGGCTACGAAGTGCGGGTGATTGACGTAGTAAGTGGAGCGGATGGGGCTGTCACCGAAACGGAGGTGAGAGCAGGTGAAGCCTCCGGACTTACGAGAGTCGTACTCGAAGTAAGCCTGGCAATACTTGCTGGTATTCTCACCGATGATCTTGACAGAGTTCTTATTCGCACCCACGGTACCGTCAGAACCACGACCGTAGAACTTTGCCTCAAAGGCATCCGTAGCCACGTCGAAGTGGTCTGTGAGGGGAAGTGAGGAGAAGGTGACATCGTCCACGATACCGATGGTGAAGTGATCCTTCGGCATCTTCATGCGGAGGTTCTCAAAGACAGCGGCAAACTGCTCCGGGGTCACGTCCTTAGAGGAGAGACCATAGCGGCCACCGACAACAGTCGGGTGCTCCTCCATACCGTAGAGAGCGTTCTTCACGTCGAGGTAAAGGGGCTCACCGGCGCTACCGGGCTCCTTAGTGCGGTCGAGGACAGCGACGTGCTTCACGGTCTTGGGCATCGCCTCGAGGAAGTGCTCCACGCTGAAGGGACGGAAGAGGTGGACCTTGATCATACCGACCTTGCGGCCCTCGGCATTGAGCTTGTCGATCACCTCCTCGGCGGTCTCACAGGCAGAGCCCATGCAGATCACGATGTCCTCAGCATCCTCTGCGCCGTAGTAGTCGAAGAGGTGGTAGTGACGGCCGGTGATCTTGCCCAGCTCGTCCATGTAGTGCTGTACGGTCTCGGGGACAGCGTTGTAGAAGGGGTTGGATGCCTCACGCTCCTGGAAGTAGATATCCCCATTCTGCGCCGTACCACGGGTCACGGGCGCATCGGGGGTGAGAGCGCGATGACGGAACTCCTTGATCGCCTCAAGGTCAACGAGGGGACGGAGATCCTCCATGTCGATCTCCTCGATCTTCTGGATCTCGTGAGAGGTACGGAAGCCGTCGAAGAAGTGGAGGAAGGGCACACGTCCGTGGATCGCAGAGAGGTGCGCCACAGCGGCCATATCCTGAGCCTCCTGTACAGAGTTGCTGCAGAGCATAGCGAAGCCGGTGGCACGGCAAGCCATCACGTCCTGGTGATCACCAAAGATCGAGAGGGCATGGCCGGCGATGGCACGTGCAGCGATGTGGAAGACACCGGGGAGGAGCTCGCCGGAGATCTTGTACATATTCGGGATCATCAGGAGGAGACCCTGAGACGCAGTAAAGGTGGTCGTCAGCGCACCAGCCTGCAGAGAACCGTGGACGGTACCGGCGGCACCGGCCTCACTCTGCATCTCCTGGACACGGACGGTGTCGCCGAAGAGGTTTTTACGCCCATTGGCTGCCCACTTGTCCACAACCTCTGCCATCGTAGAGGAGGGAGTGATGGGGTAGATGGCGGCCAGCTCCGAGAACATATACGCGATATGCGACGTAGCTGTGTTACCATCACAGGTCATGAATTTCTTTTCTTTACTCATATATAAGTGTACTAAAGCGTGAAGTAATTTATTTCTTCTTTTTCGTAAAGGTCAGTATAGGAAGCCGAAGAGCCAGATCGGCAAGCAGTTGTCATGCCCCACCAGCAGGTTGCTAAAGGTGTAGGTCACCTCGCTCCTGAAGCGGCTCGTCTTGCCATCGACGCAGGCGAAAAGGTGTTCTCCGTCGACGAGGAAATCCGCACCGGGCTTCTCGGGGACGTTGACCCGATAGCCGGCGTTCTCAAACTGTGAGAGTAGGAAGGTCTTGAGCCGCATACAGGTCGTCTGTCGATGGGGATACATCACCCCGGCGATATTGGTGTCGTTGGGGAAGATCTGATCGGGCTTCTTAGGGTACTCGTTGCCCTCCTTATAGACCGTGCGGATCAGCTCCGCATCGTCGAGATACTTGAGGTAATTGGCTATGGTAGCGCGGCTGGCTCCGATACTGCGTGCAAATCGGGTCACGTTGGCCGTAGGCTTATCCTGCGTGCAGATCTGGAAGAGTAGCTCCCGCATCTTGGGCAGGTAGCTAATGTCCACCTGATGGACGTAGACCACGTCCACCTCCAGCATCATATTGATATTCTTCGTCAGATGTGCGGAGGAGAAGGGATTGTCCTCCACAGGCGGGTAGTAGCCCTCGGTGAGGTAAAGCTCGAAGTCCTCCTTCGGCTTCACCTGATTCATCACCTCGGCGGCGATCTCCTCATGCCGCTCCATCAGCTCCCGTAGCGAGTAAGCCTTCAGGTGGAGACCGTACTTGATATTGAGGTACTGGCGGAAGGAGAAGCCCTGGAGATTGATGATCCGCACCCTACCCCTCAGCTCCGGACCCATCTCCTCCTCCGTCACTACACTGGAGGTGCTGAAGATCACCCGCAGACCGGGCAGATCCATATAGATCCGGTAGAGGTCATCGCGCCACCTGGTGTACTTGTAGATCTGATCCACCAGGAGGATCCTGCCCCCCTCGTCCTGATAAAACTTCCGGGCAAAGTCGTAGAGCGAGTGACCGGTGAAGTAGAGGTAATTCATCGTCACGTACTGGATCTGCTCGGGACGGGCGGTGATGTTACGGACCGCATAGGTGAGCAAGAAGATCGTCTTGCCAATGCCGCGCGCTCCGCGCACAGCCACGAGACGATCCGACGACGTGATGCTGCCGATCAGGGACTTACGATCGCTCTCCTGATGGGCAGTCAGCATCCGGTTGTATATCTTCCTAAAGCTCTGCATGCTAAAAGTGTCGTGACGGGCACCCCGATTAAGTAGGGTCAGTCCTCTCGAAGTCGTCCGGTCATGACGATCCCTTCGATGGTTCAAAAGTAGGAAGAAAAATCCTAATTCGCAAACCTTGCATTACAATTTCAGACAACAAGGTTACCCGATTGCACAGAGGACCTAACATAATCCGCAATTACCCGTCGGCTCCTCCCGCCAGACGCCATCGGCGGAGCGGACGAGGTGAACCACCTCCCCATAGGCGATCTTGCGGGCAAAGGACTCGTCGATCGTGTATCCGAGGAGACGGACGAGGAAGATCCGGATCACCCCGGCATGCGTCACCAGCACCGGTGGGCGGTCGTAGTCCGGCAGGTAGTCGATGAAGTCCTGCACCCGCCTCGTCATCCCGGGGTACGACTCGCCGGCAGGCGGGGCGGTATGCTTGTAGTCGGCAAACCACGCCTCGCTCTCCTTCCGCTCATAGACCGACTGCCAGGGGATCAGCTCCCACTTGCCAAATGCCAGCTCCGTGAGCCGGGCATCGATGGTGATCGTGTCGGCAAGCTCCTTTGCCAAGAGTCGGCAGCGCAGGAGAGGACTGCTATATACACGCCCATAGCCGGTTCCCTCAAGGGTAGTGACGACCCTCGATGCCTCCTCCGGAAAGGTCTCAGCCACCGAGACATCGGCTCTGCCGTAGCAGATACCACTCGGTGCGCTGGTATGCGTGTGGCGGACGAGATAGAGCTCCATCACACCAGCCGCTCCACGGCGAGGAGGGCGACGAGACAGCCCATCTCGCACATCTGCTCCAGCGCCCCCAGCACGTCCCCCGTGTAGCCGCCGATACGCACCTTGCTGAGTCGGTGGACGAAGAGGAAGAGCAGGACGTAGATCGCCACCACCGCGAGCGCCTGCATCCACCCAAGTGTCAGCAGAGCGACGAGACCAGTGACCACACCGACCACGATCGAGCCATCGGAAGTGACGTAAGACTCTCGACTGAGCTTACTATTCTCCCGCCGGGCATAGACGGAGAAGTGCATCATCAGTAGCGGCACCGACCGTGCACTGCAGCACATCACGATCATTGCAGGCATCGGGGAGGCGAGTGCAGAGAGGCAGCAGACCTTCAGCAACAGCTGCATCACTGTGCCGATCATGCCGAAGGCTCCGGCGTGGCTATCCTTCATGATCTCCAGCACCCGCTCACGGGTCGTCCCGCCGCCGAAGCCATCTAAGAAGTCAGAGAAACCGTCCTCGTGGAAGGCTCCCGTCACTACGATCATCGTGGAGAGCGCCAGTACGGATAAGACTGACGGCGGCAGATGGAGGAGGAAAAAGGAGAGCGCATAGACCGCCGCCCCACACCCACCTATGAGAGCCCCCACGAGCGGCATGTAGCGAGCCGCCTCGTGCGCCGTCTCCGCATCGAAGTGCACATCTCCTGCCGGCAGACGGGTGTAGCACATCACCGCCGCCTTCAGGAGATTCCATTCACTCTTCAGACTCATGGCGGTAGATACTGTCGGGATTATCCTCGTAGCAATTCTCCAGCTGTCGATCGTCGAAGGAGGCCATCTCATTGAGGAAAGCAATCGCCGACCGAACGATCGGATAGGCAACCACCGCACCGGTACCCTCGCCGAGACGCATGCCGAGCCGGAGGATCGGCTCCCCGCCGAGGTAGTCCAGTAGTAACCTATGCCCACCCTCATCAGAGACATGACCGTAGAGGACGCAATCTTTTGTCCCTGGCGCAAGTGCCTCAGCAGCGACGACTGCCGCCGTAGCGATGAAGCCGTCACAGAGGATCACCATCCGCAGCCGAGCTGCCTCGATCATCCCGCCGACCATCATCGCTATCTCGTACCCCCCGTAGGTGGCGAGGATCTCGAGGGGCGTCTCCGGATGATGGACCTCCACGGCACGCTTCAGCGTCTGGTACTTATGCTCCAGGTGTGCATCATCCAGTCCCGTCCCACGTCCCACGAGACGGTCTAGGGGGATCCCGGAGTAGAGGTGCGCCAGCACAGCGGAGGAGGAGGTGTTGCCGATCCCCATCTCGCCGAAGCCGATGACATTACAGTCCTTATAGTACTCCTCCCGCACGCAGGCGGCCCCGGTCTCGAGTGCCTTCCGACACTCCTCGATCGTCATCGCCGGCTCGTGGAGGAAGTTTCGCGTCCCATACCCCACCTTCCGTGGCTCCACGCCATACTCCTCGGGGAAGTCCCGATCCACGCCGGCATCGATGACGCGGAGGTGGAAGTGGTACTGCCGGCAAAAGACGGTGATCGCCGCATTTCCTCTCTGGAAGGTGCAGCCACACCTGTAGGTAAAGTCTTTGGGCGACAGGCTCACCCCCTCATCCGCTATCCCGTGATCGCCACAGAAGAGGAGGAGTGCCGGGCGCCGCAGCTCCGGCGTGAGGGTGTCCTGGATCAGGCAGACCTGGCGAGCTATCGTCTCGAGCTGACCGAGCGAACCGATGATCTTCGATCGGGTGTCGATCTTGTGCTGTACTTCTTCTACTGTTACCATAATTTATTTGAGCCTCATGGCTATGCCAGAAACCATAAAGAAAGCCTCATCGGCTGATGCGGCTATGTGCTGATTGACCCACCCCTGGAGGTCGA
The DNA here is from genome assembly GCF_934359325.1 of uncultured Porphyromonas sp. GTDB lineage: Bacteria > Bacteroidota > Bacteroidia > Bacteroidales > Porphyromonadaceae > Porphyromonas_A. The sequence continues at coordinate 5,109 of NZ_CAKRLH010000015.1, read as the reverse complement.
CAAAGTGGCGCGCACCCTCCGACGAAGCGTGGAGCCCCATGCCGAGCTCATTGGAGACGACGATGAGCGTCATGTCCCGGGCGACGAAGCGATCCCACTCTGTTGTGGCTGCCCTCAGGGTCTCGTCCATGTCGTAGCCATGCTCGTCGTAGAGGTTGGTGAGCCAGAGGGTGACGCAGTCCATCAGCACCACCTGCCCGGTGAGGTCGTGGTCGCTCAGGCGGAGAGGCTCCTCCACCGTCGTCCACTGCTCCCCGCGGTCTCGCCGATGACGCTCCACCCGCCGTGCAAAGTCCTCGTCCATGATCCGAGCCGTGGCGAGGTAGATCGGATGGTCAGAGAGTGACTCCGCCAGCGTCTGCGCATAGTGACTCTTACCGGAGCGAGCTCCTCCGGTGATATAGATGATCCTACGCTGCATGGGGTCAGAGGAAGTTCTGGAGAGCGAGGAGGATGAGGAGAAGCGCCATCAGCCCGGTGATGAGCCAGAATTGCTTTGAGGCGCTCCTATTCTTCCGACTCTTACCCAGGGTATAGACGCTGTCGGTCTGATCCGCAAGGGGCAAATATCCCGCCTCACGGAGAATCCGAAGAGCTCTCTCCTCCTCCATCGCCGAGACCATGAGCGAGACGCCGCCTGTCAAGCCCTGCACCCGCCCGAAGACCTGCGTCCCCGTCTCTCCGGAGACGGTCACCATAATATTCTCCGACTGGAGGAGCGTCTCCGCCAGTCGCACTTCCTCGAGGTTGAGGGAGTTGAAGACCTCCACAAAAGCCTCCTCCCTATTCTTCTTTTCCATAATAGTCACTCAGTCGCTTCGCACGGAGACTATCTCCATACTCTACACAAAGATCGCTTTTTTCTCCCGCCGGGGCAAGTCTCATCGGTCGAGCAAAAAAGCACCACCCACGCCAAGGAAAAACCACTGCACCCCACGTAAGTCACCGCTGCTCCATGAAGAGATCCTCCCGCAGCTGCTCCAGCCGCTTGCGGGCATAGAGGACCCTCGGGGAGGGCTTTCGTCCGGGATCACTCCGCAGCTCAAGGTAGGTCTCCAGAGCCTTCATCTCGGCAGCGGTATCTCCCAGCTCCCTGTAGGTCAGAGCCTGCCTGTATGGGATGTCCGGCAGGTCGGGGGCGAGGCGGCCGAGATCTCTGAGGTGGCGGAGCGAGGAGCGGTAAGCCCCACGGAGGAAGTCCGTCTCTGCCATTAGGTCGTGGTAGCTCTTGAGTACCTGGATCCGCAGCGGGGTCCGCTCCATAAGGGAGTCCACCTTGGCGAGGTAGAGTGCTGCATCCGCGGGTTTCTTCTGCTCTATATAGACGCCTGCGAGGTCAATCATCGGGAAGGGATTGGCCTCCTCGGAGATCTTTATTGCCTCCTCCAGCACCGGGATCGCCTGCTCGAGGGAGTCCTGCTGCATGAGCGACTGACCGTGGTAGTAGACCGTATTCATACTCCTATCACCGGCATGGTAGAGGATGTCGAAGTCAGCATAAGCATCCCGGTAATAGCCTGCGGCGTAATTCACTGCTGCACGACGCTGTCTTACGGGGCGATTGTCGGGATACTCGTAGAGGAAGCTATTCATCATCGTCAGACCGAGGAAGCCCACCCCCTTCTCCTCATAGAGGTCGGAGAGGCGGAGGACATTGACGATATTATACGGGGAGAGCTGCTTGATCTCCTCACGGACAGTGATGGCGGAGTCCGGCTGCTGCATGCTCTCATAGATCCCCGCCAGCAGTTGTTTGTCAATCACGGAGCCCTCATCCTTCGCCAGCGGCAGGACCAGTGCCTTTGCCTCCTCGTATCGGGCAAAGGAGGTAAGGACGCGCGTCTGCTGCCGGAGCATCACGGGGCTCTTGAGGCTGTCGGGGTAGCTCTCCAGCAGCTCCAGCGCGCGGTAGTACAGCCCCTCATCGATCAGCCACTGCACCTCCGACTCGGTTACGTCATCCTGGGCGACCAGACCGAGGGGAGAGAGCAGCAGACCGAGGAGCAAGGCAAGACGATATCTGCTCATCTCTCGATCGGATTATAGGGCAGGTCCAGCATCGGAGCTCCCCCAAACTTAGCAGACACGCCGAGCGCCTTCATCGTCGCCTCAGTATTGGCATACAGTGAGCGGACCAGCTTCTGCAGCTGCTCCTTGGTGGTCTCCTTCTGATCCCACTTCCACTCAAGCATTTTCGACTCTCCATTCATACGAAATCCGATGCAGGTGTAGTGGTAGTCGTCCTCCGCATCGTACAGCTCCAGGATCAGACCGGGGAGTCCTCCCAGCTTGTAGGGACCGTAGGGATAGGGCAGGTCCGGAGCAAACCATGCCGTCCAGTGCCGTCCGCCGAAGTCGCACACAGCCACCTGGCACTCCTTCCCGGCGATCTCTCGCCTCTCCGTCCCCAGCTGCCAGTCGAGGCGGGGACGCTTCTCAGTATAGCGCATCACCGGTGCCCTCAATGGGAGGCGGTAGTCGACTGTGACCTCATCAGCAGAGGGCAGACCGGTGTATACGACGATGGGGAGGACGTGCTCATTCGTATTCAGGATCCCTCCTCCTTCCTCACTCTTGAGATCCAGGTCGCACATGATCCGCGAGTACTGCTTGCTCATCTTCTTCCCTATCTCAAGCCACACCTCATCGGTCACAAGGGTCGCGGTGTCTGAGGGGTCAAAGTGGTAGGTCATCCTGTACACTGCCGTCAGCTGCACCCTGTCGATGCTGTCACCATCCGTGACAGGGCGGCAAAAGGTGGCGGCAATCTGTCCCGATGCCGGCAGGGCAATGCCTAAGGCGAGGGCAAGGGGTGCTAAGAGGGTAAGTAGTGGTTTCATGATCGTGAAGGTCTATGTAATAGTGGTAAATAAAGGCTCAGAAAGTGAAGCGAGTCCGCACCATAATGGTACGGGGTCGCAGTGGGTAGCGTGAGATCAACTGACCGAAGTCGGTGTAGGTAATGGCGGAGTAGTCTGTCGCTCCGAGGAGGTTTTGTCCCACGAGAGCAATGCGCCACTTCTCCGATGGGAGGTAGGCAAGCTCTCCCCCGAGGAGCAGGCTCTCGCCCCGTCCGGAGTCGTGGCGGAGGAGAGAGTGCTGCCCATCCGCACTGAGATAGAGACCGGGGACGATGGTCCAGCCGACCTTCAGCTGCTGACGGAGGCGGAGGGATCTAAAGGCTGAGGACTCCCCATAGTCGGTCTGAGAGAGCTGTGGGCTGACTCCATACTCCAGCGTTAGACCCTTAGCCGGCGCTATGCTTACACGGAGGTTCGCCTGCAGCAACCGGCTATCGTAGGGCATCCGCTCGCCGCGGCTCATCACCTCCGTGCTCATCCGGTCCAGCGACAGGTCGAGGATGGCAGCAAGACTCTTCCACCCAAAGCCCTTGGAGATCTGCAGGTCTGCACCCAGGTCACTCCACCGGTGAGGAGCAAGGCAGGGGCGGATAAGGGTAGCCTGGTCGGTCACCCGCACATCATCGAGGTAGTCAGACCATACCGTCGCCTGCCTTCCCCTCACAAAGATCGAGAGCAGGCGGAAGACATCCGAGTAGGTGACCCGCATATGAGAGGAGAGCGTATGATCTACATAGGGAGACACCTCCTTGGTATCTCGGATCGTGCGGTAGTCCATATACAGCGTGCCGGGGAAGAGGTACTCCGATCTCGAGGGACGATGGCTGTAGGTCGATCCTCCGTCTATGGTCCACTGATAGTTAGGCTTCCACTCCATATACCCCGAGGGGAGGACAAACCAGCGTCCCGACCCTCTCTGCCCAAGGTAGCCTGCCGGCAGAGAGAGGCGTGCGAAGAGCTTCCGCCCCTTGTACTCCAGTCGCTGACCTAAGCTGATCTCCGTCGTAGGGAGGTCGAGTAGGAGAGGCACACGGAACCTGTCCAGCCTATAGTCGATGGAAAGCTCTGGACTATATCGCCAGTGGTCTGCGGGCTTGATGTCTATGAGAGCGAAGCCGAGATACCCGCTCAGCTGCTGTCTCTCCAGTCTCTGAGTAATAGGCTCGACAGCTGAGGGGATCGCCTCATACTTGTCCTGAGACTGACGATACCCAAGGTCAAGCCGTAGCTCGTAGGGCAGCCGCACCTGTGGTCGAACGAGGCGGAGGCGATTGCTGACGGCACCGACTCTAAAGCGTGACAGCCGTTCCGTAGTCTGCTCGTCAGCTGCCACGATGCTGCCAGGCTCATGCAGATCCATGAGCGAGAGCTCCAGATGATCACTCAGATATCGGGAGCGCTTATTGAGCTCATAGTCACCCTCGAGCTTCGCCTCGTGACGTCGCTCCCTCAGCTGCGTTATCTCGGATAGAACGAGCGGAGGATCGACATACGAGGTTACCCGATCGCTCCGCTTGCGGAGGAGGTTGTAGGTATAGTGAGATCGGATCTTCAGCTCCACACTGTCCCGAGGGATGATAGCACTGCTCTGCGAGAGGTAGGCTGTAGTATTATCCAGATAGCTCTCCTCCGGGAGATCGCCGGGAGGGGAGTAGGTGCCGGATACTATGGGATATACCACATCAGACTGCCGCGCACCGAGGATGAGAGGATCCGCATCCGGGTGCCCGGTATTGTCAAAATATCCGAGGAGCAGGTGCTGACGCTTCTTGGTGAAGTGGTGAGCCGTCAGCTTGTCCTGACTGCGGAGCCCTTTACCATAACCGCCGGCAAGGTCGACGGCAGTGCTCCAGACACCCTTGGCGTGACCGGATAGCTTGAGATTGACTGCCACCTCCTCTGAGTGCTGCTTGTCCTGCAGCGCACGGATCTTCTCGAAGGACTGAAGGATCTCGATGGCAGAGATATCCCTTGGGGTCACATTCTCCGTGATCAGACCATATCCTCCCTGCGTCAGATCCACGCCCTCGATCATTACCGTGGTGATCGACTTGCCGAGATACTCCAGCATACCACCTTTCTTTACTCTCATCCCGGGTACTCTGGCGAGGACATCCGCAATCACCTCATCGTGATCTCCGGTAAGCTTAGAGACCACATAGCTGAGCGTATCACCCTGACGGTAGACCGTGGGGGCGGTCACCAGCACCTCCCGGAGATCTGTGGCACTAGCCCGGAGACGAAAGTC
>NZ_CAKRLH010000014.1 GCF_934359325.1 uncultured Porphyromonas sp. | reverse complement strand
CTGGCCCGTGGAGGCTCACCTCACGGAGGAGGACATCTACTGGGGTGCCCGTGTCGCTACACTCGAGATGATCAAGAGCGGCACCACTGCCTTCCTCGACATGTACACCCTCCCCGAAGGGACGGCTCGAGTTGTGGAGGAGAGCGGTCTGCGAGCCAACCTCTCCTACACCCTCTTTGACCGATGGGATGAGGAGCGGGCAGCACTGGACCGGAAGCGGCTAGAGGAGTATCTCAAGCTCTTCAGCACCTTCTCCGACAGGGTGCAACTATCGGTTGGTCCTCACGCCATCTACACGGTATCGGCTGAGCAGCTCAAGTATGGGTCCGACTTTGCCAAGGCAAATGGACTCCTCGTCCACCTCCACCTCTCGGAGACCTACACCGAGTGGCGCGATTGCTGCGAGAAGTACGGGACGACACCGGTTCGCTTCCTCAATGAGATCGGGGTGCTGTCGGACAACCTTGTGCTGGCACACGGACTATGGCTCGACAGCGAGGAGATCCGTATGCTAGCCGACCATGGCTGTAGCGTGGTGCATAACCCTGCTTCGAATATGAAGCTTGCCTCGGGGAGCCAATTCAGATACGAAGAGTTGCGCCGCCGGGGTGTCCGGGTAGGACTGGGGACGGATGGTGTCTCCAGCTCAAATAACCTCGATATGATCACGGCGATGAAGTGCGCCTCCTTTATGGGAAAGAGCTGGAGCGGAGACCCAACGGTGAATAAAGCGGGAGATCTCTTCGACAGCGCCACTCGTATCGGGGCGGAGATCCTTCGCTTAGAGAGCGGGCAGATCCGCGAGGGATACCTCGCCGACGTCTGTCTCGTGGATCTCTCCCGACTCGACATGACGCCGACCCACAGCCTGATCTCCAACCTCGTCTACGCCACCAATGGAGACGTCATAGACACGACGATCGTCGATGGGAGGGTGCTGATGAGACACCGTGTTATACCGGGAGAGAGGGAGATCAGGGAGCGCTTCGAGGAAGTGTCCAAGGAGCTCTTCCGTCGCAGCGGTGTAGCAGTATAATCACACATAACTCAAGAGATGAATCTACAAGACTATCAAGCAGCCGCCGATTACCTCCGTCCATTTGTACTGGAGGGGACAAAGGTGGCGATCACGCTGGGGAGCGGGCTCGGGAAGCTCGCTGACCGCATAGAGAATGCCAAGGTGATCCCCTACAAGGACATCCCTAACTTCCCCGTCAGTACGGCAGTGGGACATAAGGGCAATCTGATCATCGGTACGCTGGACGGCGCTCCTGTGATCGCCATGCAGGGGCGCTTTCATTACTACGAGGGGTATCCGATGGATAAGGTCACCTTCCACGTTCGGGTCTTCCACCTCTTAGGCATCGAGTACCTCTTTGTATCCAATGCGGCAGGAGGGCTCAATACTTCATTCCATGTGGGCGATCTGATGATCATCACTGATCACATCAATTGGCTTCCCAATCCTCTGATCGGGCCCAATATCGATGCCTTTGGTCCCCGCTTCTCGGATATGACTCGCCCCTACGATCGGGGGCTGATCCACGAGGCTGAGAGACTCTCCGATGAGTTGGGAATCTCCCTCCAGAGAGGGGTCTACGTCGGCTGGACAGGTCCCTCCTATGAGACGCCTGCCGAGTGCCGTATGCTCTCCCTCATCGGAGGGGACGCCATCGGTATGAGTACCGTGCCGGAAGTGATCGTGGCTCGGCACTGTGGGATGCACGTCTTTGGTATGTCCTGCATCACCAACGAGTGCTTCAATAACGACCCCGACTACGTCAATGATGAGAATGATGTGATCCAGGCTGCTGATGCCGCCTCAGATCGCATGACTAAGCTCTTCGGACGACTGATTGGCTCTATCTATGCCTAAGAGTGTCGCAGCCACTGCTGCAGCCCTACTCTCACTCCTTTGCGCTCTTGCCTACGGGCAGGAGCGCCTTGTGGAGTATGTGGATCCCTTTATCGGGACCACCAATTACGGCACGACCAATCCCGGTGCCCGATGCCCGTGGGGGATCATGTCCGTCACACCCTTTAATGTTATGGGCTCGGACAGCAACACCTACGACAAGGACAGTCGCTGGTGGAGTACACCATACGAGTGGACCAACTCTTTCCTCACCGGCTTTGCGCACGTCAATCTGAGCGGTGTCGGCTGCCCGGATATGAGCTCCCTCCTGCTAATGGCCACTACAGGACCGCTGGAGCCGGACTACCATAAGTATGGGACCAGCTACAGCGCGGAGCGTGCCGAGCCTGGGTACTATGCCGTCCGGTTCGATCGCTACGGCATATCTGCCGAGCTTACTTCCACACTCAGGACCGGCGTGAGCCGATTCACGTTCCCCGCCGGTGAGAGTCACCTACTGCTCAATCTCGGTGAAGGACTGACAAATGAGTCGGGGGCTTTCCTTAGGCGAAAAAGTGAGACTGAGATCGAGGGGATGAAGCTCTTAGGGAACTTCTGCTACGATGTCCCTCAAGCGGTCTATCCGATCTACTTTGCTCTCCGTGTGTCCAAAGTTCCGAAGCGCACCGGCTGGTGGAAACATCAGCGCCCGATGACTGCCGAGGCGGAGTGGGACCAACACGCCGGCAGGTATAAGGTCTACACAAAGTACGGACGGGAGATTGCCGGAGACGACATAGGCGCTTACTTCACTTATGATACAGGTGAGGGGGAGTCAATTGAAGTTCGACTTGCCGTCTCCTTCGTCAGTACGGAGAACGCCTGGCAAAATATGGAGGCGGAGACAGCGAAACTCTCTTTTGCCCAACTCCGAGAGCGTGCCTCCTCAAGCTGGGAGAAGGAGCTGAGCCGCATCACCGTGGAGGGCGGTATTGAGGAGCAGCGAAAGGTCTTCTACACAGCACTCTACCATACGATGATCCAGCCGAGCATCCTCCAGGATATCAATGGTCAGTACCCGACTATGGAGAGCGACAGCGTGGGACAGACGGCACACGACCGGTACACCATTTTCTCCCTCTGGGACACCTACCGCAACGTCCATCAGTTGATGACCCTGGTCTATCCGGAGCGGCAGATCGACATAGTTCGGTCGATGATCGATATGTACCGCGAGGGGGGCTGGCTGCCCCGCTGGGAGCTAATCGGGCGTGAGACGCTGACGATGGAGGGAGATCCCGCCATACCGGTAATCGTCGACACGTGGCTCAAGGGGCTTAGAGGCTACGACATAGAGACTGCCTATGAGGCAATGCTTAAATCTGCCACCCTGCCGAGTGGGGCAAATCTCATTAGGAGCGACAACGATGACTACCTCCAGCTCGGCTATGTGCCTCTGCGAGGAAAGTACGACAACTCTGTCTCCCATGCCCTCGAATACTATGTGGCAGACCATGCACTGAGCATCCTCGCCGACTCACTTGGGCACAAGGAGGAGGCTGAGCGCTTCTACAAGCAGAGCCTCGGCTACAGGCACTACTTTGATCCGGCGACGAAGACGCTGCGACCGAAGCTACCGGATGGCTCTTTCCGCTCACCATACGACCCTGAGCTGGGGAAGAACTTTGAGCCTAATCCCGGATTTCATGAGGGTTGTGCGTGGAATTACGCCTTCTTTGTACCCCACGACATTCCAGGGCTAGTCCGTATCCACGGCGGACGACAAGCCTTTGTCCGTCACCTGCAGAGCGTCTTTGACGATGGGCACTACGACCCCTCCAACGAGCCTGACATTGCCTACCCCTACCTCTTTACCTATTTCCGTGGAGAGGAGTGGCGGACGCAACAGCTGGTGAGCGAATTGCTGGCTAAGTACTTCCACACGACTCCGGACGGGATCCCGGGGAATGACGATACCGGAACGATGTCCACTTGGGCAGTCTTCTCTATGATGGGTCTCTACCCCGATGTGCCGGGCGTACCTGAGTATGCCCTGACGGCGCCCACCTTTGATCGGATCACGATCCGGCTCGATCCGACCTGGTATGGCTCCGACCGACTCATCATCGAGGGGGCACCGCAAGACGCAAAGAGCTATATCAAGGGGATACGCTTCAATGGCAAGCCACTCAAAAGTCACAGGATCTCACACGAGATGCTGCGGCAGGGCGGTGTGCTGAGCTATGAGTACTAAGTCATGAGCTTAGAGCGAGATATTGCACGGAAGTTTCTCTACGATGGGACGACGAAGCCTCGGCTGCGACCGGTGGTAAAGGTCTCGACCATAGGGATCGCACTGGGGATCCTGCTGATACTGATCTCCTTCTTCATCATTGATGGCTTCAAGCAGGAGATAAGAAGCAAGATCGACGGTTTCATAGGCAGTGTAAAGATCTCCAATCCGGACAATACTTTCAATCGGTACACCGTTCCGCTGGATCTCCCCGAGGGGCTGACCGACAGCCTGACAGCGATCGCCCGAAGTCGTAACCCCAAGGCTGCAGTCTACACATTCGCCGATGAGATGAGCCTGATCAAAGTCGACTCCACCTTCCGTGCAGTCGCCTTCCATGGAGTGGACTCACTCTTCAATGCCGACTTCTTTACGAAGTATATGGTTGAGGGAGAGATTCCACGCTTTACGGGCGAGTCGGATGAGGAAGTGCTGATGTCGACGACGCTGGCTAAGCTCTTTGATCTTAAGGTGGGCGACCGCTGCCTCTCCTACTTCACTGACGGGGAGAGCTTCAAGGTTCGTCGTCTCACGGTAGCCGGGCTATTTTACACCGGATTTGAGGAGTATGATCAGGCACTGCTGGTGGGGGATATCCGGTTGGTCCGGTCCGTCGCCGGCTTCGACGCCAACCAGGTCGGGGGCATACAGATACACCTGACCGACCACAATCAGGTCGGACCAGTCTTCGATCACTGCTTCGACTACTTAGCGGAGCGCAATGGGCGGTATGAAGAGCAATACACGATGTTCACCTCCGAGGAGCTCTACCCGGGCATCTTCAGCTGGCTTGGTCTGCTGGATGCCAATGTCTATATGATCCTCGTGCTGATGATCGTCGTCGCCGGCATTACCATGATCACCGGCATTATCGTCCTTGTGTTGGAGAAAGTGCGTGCCATCGCTCTCCTAAAGACACTCGGTCAGTCGGATAAGTCGCTGAGGAGGGTCTTCCTCCACATATCAGCATTCGTGCTGGGTCGCGGCGTGCTGTGGGGCAATGCCCTTGCGCTGCTCCTTGCCGGCATACAGATGACCTGGAAGCCACTTAAGCTCGACCCCTCGCAGTACTACACCGCCTATGTGCCGATGGAGATCCGCTGGGAGACTCTTCTCTTCACTAATCTCATCATCGTCATCTCTGTCCTGCTCCTGGTGCTGATCCCCACACGGGTGATCGGCAAGATTCATCCGGCGCAGGTCCTAAGATTTGAGTAAAACCAATAGAGTATATACCATATGTCTACAACGAATCTCAGCAACTACGACCCCACTAGCATTCCTGACGCGACCGGCAAGAGAGTCGCAGTCGTCGTATCGGAGTGGAATGATCAGGTCACCAATAGCATGGCCCAGGGTGCCATTGACACGCTCAAGGAGTATGGCGTGCGGGAGGAGGATATCCTCGTGGAGTATGTGCCGGGAAGCTTCGAGCTCATCTATGGCTGCAACCGAATGCTACAGACGGAGGAGCTCGACGCGATCCTCGCCATCGGCTGTATCGTCCAGGGCGAGACGCCCCACTTCGACTACCTCAGCCAGTCGGTCGCCGTCAACCTCGGCAAGCTCAATGCCGACACCATCGACGTGCCGATCATCTTCGGAGTCCTCACCACCAACACCATGGAGCAGGCGACCGACCGCTCCGGTGGTAAGCATGGCAATAAGGGCATCGAGGCAGCCGTCACAGCCCTTAAGCTCATCGGCCGCTTCGGCAAATAAGTACTACAGCGTGCTTAGAGAAAAGGCTTCTGCAGTCGCAGAGGTCTTCTTATTTGGATCCTCCTATATCTGCGTAACAGAATAGCGTGACGAAGACAGCTGCGAAGATACCACCACTGCAAGGGGTCAAAGTCTCGTATAGTCTCCAATGGTCTCCTGAGTGTAAAAACTTCTCCATAGAGTACCCAGTATGGTTCTGTAGTCCGTCCTAAAGGATAAGTTTGACCACTAGGGACACTCTGCTGGAGGAGAAGAAAGATATGGAAAACGCACCTAATCACCGAGCACTCTAACGAACCTCATCTCGCAAGATGGGACCATAAAAGAAGCCCTCCTCAGCAAACCCGAGCCCCACCTTATGACACAGAGGCTCGGATAAGTTAATTACCTAGATATAAATGAGATAGCCGGCTAGTCCGGAGAGGATCATCAGCAGGATGGGATGGACCCACCGCTTAAGCATACAGACGAGACAAGCGAGGAAGAGGACGATACTCCATACGTCGATGAAGTTGTCCGGAGTCATCAGGAGCAAAGCGGCAGAGGCGATGAGGCCTGCCGTCACAGGTCGGATGCCGACAAAGAGCCCCTGCACATGCTTATTGTCGATGAAGCGCCTGTAAGCTCGACTGATGAGGAAGCAGAGGACAAAGGAGGGAAACATCACCGCCAGCGTCGCTGCGACTGAGCCGAGGACACTACCACCGGTGACGGTATAGCCAATATAAGTGGCGCTATTGATCCCTATCGGACCCGGTGTCACCTGAGAGATGGCGACGATGTCGGTAAATTCCTGCATCGTCAGCCAGTGGTAGTGGTCCACCACCTCCTCCTGGATCAGCGGCAGCATAGCGTATCCGCCACCGAAACCGAGAAGACCGATCTTGAGGTAGACCCAGATAAGCTGTAGGTAGATCATCCCTTATCCGGCTCGCCAGTGTGCCGTACTGACTTGCGTAGCACGACAGAGTAAAACCATCCTCCCAGTGCGCCCACAATGATGACCACAACGGGGCTCACCCCGCCAAGCCAGATCAGCAGGGCCGAGGTGACTGGGATCCACAGCCAATAGTAGGGAAGTCGAAGCCCCCGCCAGAGCTTCACCACCGGAGCCACAATCAGAGCCACCACAGCGGGGCGAATGCCATTGAATATCGCATCGACAGTAGGATTGTCTCGGTAGGAGACAGCAAATATGGCTATCGTCAGCATAATGAGGAAGCTCGGCAGCGTCGTCGCAATACCTGCAAGTACCGCTCCTATCGGGCCCGCCAGTCGCATACCTATGAATATGGAGATATTGACTGCAAATACCCCCGGCAGCGACTGAGTCAGCGCCAGTAAGTCAATAAACTCCTCATCCTCGAGCCAGTGGTACTTCTCCACCACCGTCTCGCGGATCATCTCAATCATTGCGTAACCTCCACCGAAGGTGAAGCCACCGATGACAAAGAATGAGCTGCAGAGTCGCCAAAGGAGCCGAGAGCGAGTCTCCTTCTTCGCCTCCTTGGTGTCAGAGGTCATAAGGGATCAGTTATCAAAGCTCTCCCAGAGGATAAATACCGGTCGATCGGTTCGGATCGCCTTCTTCATCGGAGTCAGTTCGCCACTCTTACGATCCCGCTTATAGAAGCTCACCAGCGAGTCGTCTCTCTGAGCAACAGCGATATAGTTGTCGTCTGGGCTGATCGCGAAGTGACGCGGATGACGTCCCGTGGGAGTAGTCGAGAGGTAGGAGAGCCGCCCACTCTGCTTATCGACGCGGAAAGAGATGATCGCATCCTGTCCTCCGTCCCTGTGGCTGGTGTAGAGGAAGTGACCGTCGTGGCTGAGGGCAATGTGTCCCCCGCTCTTCCCCGTGCGGTGTGTGGATATGCGCTGGATCTCAGTCAGTACGCCGTTGTCGTTGCGGTAGACAAAGATCTGAGGAGTGAATTCGCAGACAACGTAGGCAAACTTGTCGTTCTTACTGAGGATGATATGCCGGGGACCGGAGCCCTTGGGGAGTGTGATCTGATTGGCATCAAGGGTGATCGGCGGCGTATCAGTGTGGATGCCGAAGTGGAGGACCTTATCCAGTCCCAGGTCGGTAGCAAAGAGCTGCGAGCCGTCCGACGTGAAGTAGACCGAGTGGGGGTGAGACACGCCCTTATCCCCTATCTGAATATGCCAGTCTACCGGTGCCAGCATACCCTTGCTGTCACTCTCCGTGAGGCTGATGCTCCCTCCTGCATAGTTGGCCGACACCACATAGGAGCCATTGGTCGTTACATAGGTGGGACCCTCTCCTATGGTGTAGGTCTTGCTGAGGAGGCTAAGCTCACCGCTACTGGGATCAAGCTTGTAGGAGGAGAGGGTCGACTCTCGCTCCGTCTCGTTGGTCACAAAGAGCGTGCGACGATCCTTGCCGAGTACCATAAAGGAAGGCGAAGCCGCCGAGACTGTACCGGTATGCTCCATAGCCATAGTGACCGGATGAAGGGTAAAGCTCTGTATCTCCCCTTCCTCAGGCGTACTTCCGAGCGATCCGACAAGCATGACGTAGTGATGATCCGTCGTAGTCTCCGTAGCCTCATCTCCATACTCATGGGTGGTCTGACGGAGCAGCCCGCAGCCGGTGGTGAGGAAGGCGGCAAGCGAAGCGACGATGGCAGGACGAAGTATCTTGGCGTAAGTATTCATATTTATCTCGATTGGACTATTTATCATCTCTTCTCACCTGGGTGTGACGAGCAGCCAGATCCCTCAGGTCGAGGAAGTTCTTAGCGGTATCAAACTGATCAGCGGCATGATACGAGGAGCGCACGAGCGGTCCGCTCTCCACATGCTTGAGACCGATCGCCCTACCCTCCTCGGCATAGAGCCTGAAGCGGTCCGGGTGGATGTACTCCACGACAGGGATATGCTGGCGCGTGGGACGGAGGTACTGACCGATGGTCATCGTCTGCACACCTGCGTCGTAGCAGTCGCGCATCGTCTCCAGCACCTCTTCCTCTGTCTCGCCGAGCCCAAGCATAATGCCAGTCTTAGCGATGAAGCCCTGGTCAGCTATGTGTCTCAGCACGTCAAGGCTCCCATCGTAGGTTGCCCGGTAGCGGACATGCGGGGTCAGGCGTCGGACGGTCTCCACATTATGTCCCACCACATCAGGACCCGCCTCGAGGACTGTATCGACAGCACTCATGTCCCATCTGAAGTCCGGTATCAGCACCTCGATCTTTGTCTCCGGTGAGAGCCGACGGATGGCACGGACCGTCTCGGCCCAGTGTGCTGCGCCACTGTCCTCCAGATCATCCCGATCCACCGAGGTGACGACGGCGTAGCGTAGCCCCATCTCGCGGACGCTTCGAGCTACGGACTCCGGCTCGTCAGGATTGAGAGCCGGCGGCTTACTCATGTAAGCGGTGGCGCAGAAGCGGCAGCGCCGGGTGCAGTAGTTTCCCCCGATCATAAAGGTGGCAGTGCCGTGACTCCAGCACTCCGCCCGATTGGGGCACTTACCGCTGGCGCAGATCGTATGTAGCCCGCCAGAGGTGATGGTGTGGGAGGTATGGCTGTAGCTATCGGTACTGCTGAGATCGATCTTTAGCCAGGCCGGCTTACGTGGTTCGTCTCTCATCATGGACGAAGGTGGGTAATGAAGTGATCGGTGATCTGGCGGTAGAGGTGATTGCGGGTATTACCGCCGTAGATTCCGTGATTCTTGTCCGGATAAACGAGCATCCTGAAGTCCTTGTCCGCCTCCACAAGGGCGGGGACGAGGTGCATCGTATTCTGGAAGTGGACGTTGTCATCCGCTGTGCCGTGGCAGATCAGAAGGGCGCCCTCCATCCCCTTGACATAGGTCGCCACAGAGGTCTCATCGTAACCCTTGGGATTCTCCTGAGGGGTACGCATATACCGCTCAGTATATATGGTATCGTAGAGTCGCCAGTCGTAGGGCGGAGCGACAGCGACGCCGGCACGGAAGGTTCCCTTGCCACGGGACATAGTCATCAGGACATTGTACCCGCCGAAGCTCCATCCGAAGATACCGATCCGCTCACCATCGACATAGGGCAGCTTCCCGAGCGCATGCGCCGCCTCGATCTGGTCCTGACTCTCCAGGTAGCCCATGCGGAGGTAGGTGCACTTCTCGAAGTCACTGCCTCGGCCTCCCGTACCACGCCCATCAATGCAGGCGACGACGAAGCCCTGAGTGGTGAGGTACTCCTCCCAGCCCAAGGAGAAGTCATTGAGCGCCGACTGCGATCCGGGTCCGCTGTACTGCGTCATCACCACCGGATAGCGTACGCCCTCGCGGTAATTGGTCGGACGCATCACCCAGCCATTGAGCTTCTGACCGCTCTCGGTCTCCAGGGTGATAAACTCTCTCTTGCCGTAGGTGAGCGGTGCGATCCGCTTGGCGAGAGCAGCATTGTCCTCCAGCACCCGAAGCTCCTTCCCGTCCTTAGTACGATGAATGGTGTAGCGCGGCACCTCAGTAGCAGAGGAGTGGCTCAGCAGGTAGTAGCTCATGTCGTCGCTGAAGGTGACATCGCTCGTCCCCGACTCCGGAGAGAGCAGGCGGGTGCGTCCTTTAGCATCCCTTGCAACCACGACCCGATCCATCGGCGTCGGCGAGGCAAGCCGGTAGTAGATCTCTCCCGATGGCGATACGCCATAGAGCTCCTCCACGTCGGCATCCTCATCCGTCAGCCGTCCTGCAAGGTTACCCTCGGGGGTATACTTGTAGACTCTCGGACGACCGTCTCGCTCGCTGACGAGGTACGCTGCCGAGGGCGTAATCTGCATCTGAAGCACCTCAGCATGCTCATCTATATACTTGTCATCCTTGTCCTGCAGCCAGAGTCTGGCAATGCGGCTACCGGGATTGACCCGATAAATGCGGAGGTCGTTCTGATTTCTATTGAGGGTAAAGACATAGAGTTGCTCGCCCTCAAATCCAAGCCTCGGGATATAGAGCTCCTCCTCGCCCAGCTCCTTCTCCATGATCGGCACATTGCGCCGATTGTCCACCTCGTATAGCCAGAGGGAGACCTTGGAGTTCTCCTCCCCTGCCTTGGGATACTTATAGGAGTAGATATAGGGGTAGCCGCCCTTGCCGTACATCGTCATACCGATCATCTTCACGGCGCTCTCGTCAGTCTTGGCGTAAGAGAGGTACTTGCTATCCGGGCTCCAACTCAGCAGGCGGGTCAGATAGAGCTCCTCCTCGTAGACCCAGTCGGTCACGCCATTCATCACGTGATTACGCTTCCCGTCCGTCGTCACCCTAACCTCTGTGTCGTAGTCAAACTTCTTGATATAAAGGTCATTGTCGATCACATAGGCGCACATCTTACCATCGGGGGAGAAAGTAGGGATCCGCACCTGCCCCTTCGTCTCATTGAGGGGAGAGATCATATTGCGCCGTACATCGTAGTGGTACGCCGTATAGGAGCGACTGCGCCGGTAGATCGGCGTCGTCTCCCGCAAAATGATCATATGGAAGCCATTGTCGCTGATAAGGTAGTCGTCAAAGGTCTCGAAGGAGCACTCCCGTGCCTTGGCGGTATCGAAGAGCACCGCCTCCTCCTTCCCGGTCTCATAGGAGTAGCGCACCACCCGCTTATGGTCCGGACTAATCACCGTGTAGGAGTTACCGTCACCACGGAGGGAGCGAAAGCCGCTGCCTGCGCTGCGAGGGTAGTAGACTCCGCGATTGATGTCCGGTAGCGTGAGGCGACCGGTCTTTTCCTGAGCAACTGCGGGCATACTGCCGACCATCATAGCGACGGCTGCCACACCGATAAGGATCTGTGATAGCTTCATGAGTAAGGTACCTGAGGTAAGTTGTTCGTTCTTTTCATGTCTCGCAAATATACCTTTTTCTCTCGTCCCCTATCGATAGAGAACTCTACAAGATCGGAAAAACGCACTCGGACAACAGGCAAGATGACGGGCACCAACTAATACCGGTATTAGTGATCACTATAGTCGGTATTAGTCAACACTATTACCGGTAATAGTTAAGTCTAATACCGGTAACAGAAATGGAGGAGTGGTAACTGCTGGCTTCCAGGCCGGTGTAGGCGTGTCTCTGGAGTCCTCAGCGGGACCATAGTTCCGATGGCTATTCCTTGGGCGTTTGTTCTACCTCCCCAGCCCGTGGCAAAAGAGCTCATGACCTGAGCATTTGTGGAGGTGGGAGAAAAATTGGAACTTTGTGTCAGCCTGCCACAGACGTCTGTGGCATGAACTTCGTGCAACTAACTATGAATAAGATACTCCCTCTCCTAACGGCGAGTCTCCTCGGGGGGCTCTGCCTCTCTGCCTCTGCTCAGAGCGACAAGACGACCACCGCCGACCCTCATCTCGCTACCTCTCGAGCCATTGATATATATAGGAGTGTGCTGGGTAATGTCTCTACGCTCTACGTCGATACCTTTGATATGGAGAAGGTGACCGCCCAGGGGCTCAATATGACGCTCTCTCAGCTGGATCCCTACACCAATTTTTTCCCCGAGACAGATCGGGCGGACTTTGCCTTCATGACCACGGGTGAGTATGGCGGTATCGGTGCCTATATCCTGCAGGTGGACTCAGTGGTCTACGTGCGGGAGCCTATGCCGGGCTCTCCGGCCGCTAAGGCGGGACTGAGACCTGGAGATGCCTTCCTCGAGATCGACGGCAAGAGCGTCGTACCGGGGACTTCGTCCCTAATCAGCAATAAGCTGAAGGGACCGATCGACACAGATGTGCAGGTCTGTATCCTCCCTGTCGGTGAGACGAAGCCGGTGGAGAAGACGCTGACGCGAGCTAATGTGGTGGTGGACCAGGTGGTCTACAGCGCCATCTATGGCGATCGCATCGGGTACATTAGGCTAAGCTCCTTTACCGACAAGAGTGCTGCTGACGTGCGGCGTGCTTACGAGAGGCTGAGCAGCTCGGGGAAGCTTAAGGGACTGGTGCTCGACCTCCGAGGAAATACCGGCGGTGTGCTGGACGGAGCGATAGATATCGTGGGGATGTTTGTCCCCAAGGGGACTAAGGTGATGGAGACCAAGGGGAGACTCCCCCAGTCCGGGCAGGAGTACCGGACTTCGGCTGACCCGATCAGCCTAGACCTCCCTCTGACCGTACTGATCAATGGCTCCTCCGCCTCTGCCAGCGAGATCGTCGCCGGCTCTCTGCAGGATCTGGACAGAGCGGTGCTGATAGGGAGTAAGAGCTTCGGGAAGGGTCTGGTGCAGTCGACCCGTCCCACCCCTTACAACGGTATCCTCAAGGTAACGGTAGCTCGATACTACATCCCGAGCGGACGATGCATCCAGCAGCTGGACTACAGCCACCGCAATCCCGATGGCTCGGTGGCAGCCGTACCGGATAGCCTCACAAAGACCTTCCACACCGCTGCCGGTCGTATCGTGCGTGACGGCGGCGGCATACGACCTGACATTAAGGTGGAGGACGAGGTACTCACGGAGCCCATTCTCTCACTCTCTCGTAAGGGGACGCTCTTCCGATACGCCACCCGGCTCGCCTCCGAGCGCCCTGCCCCTAAGAGTAGCCGAGAGATCAGCGTCAGTGCCGACGACTACGAGGCTCTGGTGGATACTCTGGAGGCCAGCCACTTCACCTACGGCGAGATGAGTGCTAAGGCGCTCGAGCAGCTGAGAGAGCTGGCTGACTTTGAGGGCTATGCTGAGGGGAGTAAGGCAGAGTTTGATGCACTGAAGGCGAAGCTGACCCCTTCGCTTAGGAGGGATATAGCACCTCACAAGGAGTTGGTGCTGGATCTGCTGCGAGGGGAGATGGCGATGTACTACTTTGGCTCACAGGGCTACTATGCGGTGATGATGGAGACCGATCCCTCGCTGAGGGAGGCGGTAAAGCTGCTGGAGGAGCCGCAGAGATATCGTGAGCTACTCACTCCTAAGGGCAAGAGCGATGGCAAGGAGTAAGGGCGGACTGGTCTACTCGACCGGTAAGGAGACGATGGCTTCGCTCCTCGAGGGACTCTCCCTGGGGGAAGAGGAGGAGACGCTCCCGAAGGAAAATCAGGAGCTCAGGGTGCGGATCGAGCGGAAAGGACGCAAGGGGAAGACAGTGACGCTGATCAGTGGCTTCGTCGGACAGACTGCCGACCTGGAGGAGCTGGGCAAGGAGCTAAAAGCAAAGTGTGGCATCGGGGGGAGTGTTAAGGAGGGAGAGGTTATTCTCCAAGGGGAGCTGGTCGAGAGAGTGGTTGCGCTCCTGAGAGAGATGGGCTATACGAGGACGCGGGGATAGTAATGGACAGGAAGACACTCACAGTATACTCTGCCTCGGCAGGAAGTGGCAAGACATACAACTTGGTCAAGGAATTCCTGTTGCTCCTTTTTCTTAATCACTATGCCCCACACTCAGATCTCGGAGGGCGCAATCTGAGATCTGAGCTAAAGGGAGAGCACTACTTCGGCTTCCAGGGTATCTTAGGCGTCACCTTTACGAAGAAAGCGACCATAGAGCTGAAGCAGAGGATCCTCCGCGAACTGATCCGCCTGAGTGAGGTGAAGCCTGGGGAAGAGATCACCGGCATATCAAGAGAGGTCATCAAGGAGCTGAGCCGGCTGGTCGGCAAGACAGAGGAGGAGCTGAGTGGTGATCTGCCTCACCTAAGCGAGGTTGCGGTAAAGCAGATCCTCGAGGACTACAGCCACTTCAACGTCCGCACCATCGACTCCTTCTTCCAAGAGGTGCTCCGATCACTGCGTCACGAGATCACAGGTCAGAGCGTCTCCGGCTCTTACCAGATCGAGCTGAATGTCGAGGAGGCAATCAACCTCGCCATTGATAACCTAAAGCTCGAGATGGACGCTAATACTTACAGCGAGATATCGAAGGTGGTACTGACCTTACAAAACAGCTCGATCGGTAAGGAGAAGCAGGTGGACCCCTTCAAGGAAATCGTTGACATCGCTAAGCACCTCATCAATGGCGATGAGTGGGAACAGATGAGAGACCTGCTCAAAGTCAACAGCGTGCCAGATATTCAGAGACAGATAGATCAAGTCATCCATGATGCGGAGAAAGAGCTTGAGAAGATCGTAGAGATCGGTCAGCAGCTGAAGGAGTATCAACTGTCGAGATGGA
This sequence comes from uncultured Porphyromonas sp., assembly GCF_934359325.1. Classification (GTDB taxonomy): domain Bacteria; phylum Bacteroidota; class Bacteroidia; order Bacteroidales; family Porphyromonadaceae; genus Porphyromonas_A. The sequence goes on along the minus strand of NZ_CAKRLH010000014.1, from coordinate 2,760 downwards.
AGACAAAAATCGACATGCTACAGAGCCCCAAGGACATCATCTCTGGCTTCGTCGATGGTAAACTGACAAGCGAGGAGGTGAGTACATGGGAGCTGACCAAGAAGCAATCTAACTTAGCAGACTTGGTCTATCCTCTGACGTCGCAGGTGAGCATTTTGCTCGATGAAGATAAGATAAGGACATATATTTCAGCATGTCTCCTCTCAGACTACCTTCCCTATCTATCTGTGCTTACCGAGATGGTCCTTGCCGTAGAGGAGTATGAGCATCAGAATCACCTGCTCCTTATTCCCAGGGTGAATCAGCTCCTTGATCAGATCATAGACGGTGACGACACCCCCTTTGTCTATGACCGAGTGGGTGTGCGACTGCACCACTTTGTGATCGATGAGTTTCAGGACACTGCTAGGCTGCAGTGGTCCAACTTCCAGCCACTCATCGACGAGGCTCGCAGCAGTGGACACGAGAATTTCGTCGTTGGTGATGCCAAGCAGAGTATCTATGCCTTCCGCGGGACAGACAGTAGCAACTTCATCAACCTGGTGGATAAGATCAAAACCGGATCTGATAAAACCGCAGAGGTTATCAATCTGCCTAATAACTGGCGAAGTGACGAGAGGATCATCACCTTTAATAACGAGTTCTTTGCAGATCTCTATAATTACAAAGGGTCCCACACAGAGGACTACGAGACCGAGCTGACCAGGCTCCACAAGACAGTATACCAGAGGGAGAATGTGGAGCAAGGAGTCCCCGATCAGAAGCAAGGCACAGGCTCCGGGTACGTCGAGATCTCAGTCCTACCGGATAAAGATGAGAACACACCCGATGTCGAGACCTACCTACACAGCTGCCTTGAGGATCTCTTCGCTCGCGGATACCAACCTGGGGACATAGCGATCCTATCTCGGGGTAATAAGGAGTGTGCCGAGGTCGCCACATGGCTTACTGAGTGGGCCGCTGAGGAGGAAGGTCAGGCTGGTAACTATGCCTTTGTGAGCAAGAGCGCCCTAAGCCTGACCAGCTCTGTCGTAGTCCGCCTCCTTAGAACCCTGATCCGGGCTCTCTCCTTCCCTTCTCCCCAGAGCGAGAAGCTGCTGAGGCTAATGATCCAGTCCTTTGCACGCAGCAGAGATCTAGAGAGCGGCGAGCAGCAAGTGGAGTCGCTCTACAATAGCCTCATGGATCTCTCCACCACCGGTCTGTCTGTCTATGAGTTCCTCCTCAGAGCCATTAATCTCCTCGGAGAGCTACCTGTCGAGGAAAAGCTCTACGTCAATTCCTTCATCGACTTGGCATACACCTACAGCAGGCGGAGTCCGGATCTGTCGATCCGGCAGTTTGACGACTGGCTGGAGCAATACATTGACAAGTCTAAGGTCGATATGGGCAGCGGCGAGCTGGATCGCATCAATGTCCTGACGATACACCAGTCAAAGGGACTCGAGTTCCCCGTCGTCATACTCCCATTTGCCAACTGGGACATCTACTCACCCAATAGAAGTAAGAGGGATCTCCGCCTGATCCGGATCCCTGATAAAGACTATCCTGATCTATCCTCAGATGATGTAAAGCCGGGCATCTACCTGATCAATATGGAGGATGGCAAACGAGGACTGGCGAGCAGTCTATCGCCTATCTATGAGGCAGAGAGAGAGGCACTCTATATGGAGATGCTTAATCTCCTGTATGTCGCCTTCACGAGGGCAAAGAGCGAGCTCTATGTCTTCGCTAAGCCAAAGTCTAAAACAGGCACGACAACTAGGATAAATGATATTATCCTGGATCGTATGGCTGTCTTAGACAACCTTAAGGGTGATCTTATCACAGAGGAACGGCAGGGCTTATCGGTGTGGCGTAGCAACGTAGAGAGGAAACCACAGCGACAGAAGGTGAAGTCGACCTCGGCGAGCTGTGGTCAGGTAACACTCGACAGTCTCGTCAGCATCGTCGACCTGAAAGACCTCAAAGTACGGGATAAGTATGCGGATGAGCGGACCGACTTCGGCATCCTCATCCACAGGCTGATGGCGTCGGTCTACAGCAAGGAGGACGTCGAGCCCCTGCTCGACAAGCTCCATCAAAGCGGCAGGATAAGCTCCAAGGACTACGAGACCTTGCTGCAAAACTTCTCCTCTGCGATGAAGGATCCGACCTATGCCTCCTGGTTTCCTCAGAGAGGAGAGGCGATCGTGCGGACTGAGACGACCATATACGATGGAGGGAGCGGCAGGGAGCAGCGACCGGATCGTGTGGTGATCCGGACGGATGACGAGGGGAAGCGCCACGGAGTGATCATCGACTACAAGCTGGGCGAATCGGACACTACAATCGATGCTTATCGGCGACAGGTGGAGCGATACGCTGAGCAGCTACGGCGCAGTGGTGTGGAGGAGGTGACCGGATATTTGTGGTACCTTCGCAGTCCTAATGGTATAATCAAGGTGTGCTGATGAGGACGACATTACTGGGACTGACATTAGACGAACTGACCTCCCTCGTACGGGAACTCGGGGAGCCGAAATACCGGGCGAAGCAGCTCGCTGAGTGGCTCTACGTCAAGCGTGCCACCACCCTCGACGAGATGACCAATCTCCCTAAGGCACTTCGCTCCAAGCTGGAGGCCGGCTGTACCATAGGTCGCAGCCCGGTTGCGCTCACGCAGGTTTCCCGGGATGGGACGGAGAAGTACCTCTTCCGCAAGCTGGACCGTCCGGAGCAGACCTTTGAGACCGTCTATATCCCTGAGGAGGATGGTCG
>NZ_CAKRLH010000013.1 GCF_934359325.1 uncultured Porphyromonas sp. | reverse complement strand
CGTGAAGACATACTCGTCAGACTTCTCAGTGGATGTCTGTGCTGCAGCCGTAAGGGTGAAGGTGCCTGCGGCGGCAAGACTCATCAGTAGATAAGAAAGAGTTCTTTTCATGCTGTGATAAAATTAGTGGTTTGAAAAACTAAAATGTGGTTGAATGATATACTTAGCTGTAGGGCTTCAGGTCGAGATCCTCTGCCAGTCGCTCGACCCACTTATTCTTCTTTACGAAGTAGTCATACTTCTCGGATGGAGTCGTGGGTCCCAGCTCCTTCGGGTCGTTGACCACGGGGAAGGAGATTGTCAGGAAGTCATTGCTGAGACTGTCTCTGAGGTACTGGAGCAGCTGGTCCGAGACCTTCTCCATCTCTGCCTTTTCCGTCTCACTGAAGACCTTCATCTCCAGAGAGTATGGGGGAGTAAAGAGCGGCGGATGATCCTTCATGGCACTGGCAATCAGACGATCCACACCGGGCTGATGCCGGTAGGTCGTCCATGCGCCCTTAAGCTGTTCTTCCGTAAAGGGGTTATTACGCTTCGGCTGATCAGTCGATGGAGTGACCGTCGGCTGTCCCTGTTCAGCAGTGCGCCGTCCGGTGGAGAGAGAAAATCCATAGCGGCTCTGTGCACTCGGCTGATGTGCAGTCCCGATCGGCTGGTGGTAAGGTGGCACCTGCTGTGTCGCTGCCTGATGAGGCGCTGGCTGCTGTGGCTGTTGCTGTTGCGGAACACCCCACTGCGGTTGCCGAGCGTTCTGTTGTGGTGCTGGCTGCGGCGGCGCTGCCTGCTGCGGCTGCGGTATGGTCGACTGACTCTGTGCCGGTGTGGGAGCGGCTTGAGCCTGCTTAGGCGGTGTGGTACTCTCAGCTATCTCAGCGGGAGACTTGAGCTCGCTCGTTGGCGAGAGCTCGCACATCTTGAGGAGAGCCACCTCAAGGGCGAGCCTTCGCTCGCTGCTGCTCTTGTACTTGGAGCCAAAGGCGGTGGAGATCTTCAGGTAATTCCAGATCAGTCCCGGCTTGAGCGCGGTGCTCACCTTACTTAGGCGCTCCTTGATCGACTCCGGAGCCTCGACTAGGGCAATGGTATCCTTGGTCCGAGCCACGAGGAGATTGCGGAGGAAGTTGGAGAATCCTCTCATCACCACATCTGTGTCGTAGCCGCGACGGAGGAAGTTGTCCACCAACTGGAGCACCTTATTGTGATTGCCGCGAGTGATGTAGTCGAGTAATGAGAAGTAGCCGTCTTCATCCAGAAGACTGAGATTCTTACGTACCCCCTCAACAGTGACCGAGCCGTTGCCAAAGCCGGCTATCTGGTCAAACATACTCAGCGCATCACGCATTCCACCATCTGCGCTGAGCGCAATCAGCTGGAGTGCCTCTTTGTCCGCCTTGATCCCCTTGTCCTGAGCCACATACTCCAGGTGTCGTGCGATGTCATCGGAGGTGATCCGTCGGAAGTCATAGACCTGACAGCGTGATATGATGGTGGGGAGGACCTTCTGCTTCTCTGTGGTGGCGAGGATAAAGATGGCATGTGCCGGCGGTTCCTCGAGTGTCTTCAGGAAAGCATTGAATGCACTGGAGGAGAGCATATGCACCTCGTCGATGATGTAGACCCGATACTTCCCCGTTGTAGGGGCGATGTAGACCTGATCGATGAGGTTTCGGATGTCGTCGACGGAGTTATTGGACGCCGCGTCGAGCTCAAAGATATTGTACGACCGCTGCTCATTAGCAGCAATACACTCGCTGCACTCATTACACGCCTCGCCCTCCGGTGTGCGATGCTCACAGTTGATGGTCTTGGCAAAGATGCGGGCGCATGAGGTCTTGCCCACACCTCGTGGACCGCAGAAGAGGTAGGCATGGCTGAGCTTGTCCTCCTTGATCGCATTGAGGAGCGTGGTGGTCAGCGCCTCCTGCCCCACCACGTCTCTGAAGGTGGAGGGGCGATACTTTAGCGCCGATACGACAAAGTCACTCATCGTCGGTTACAGAGAGGAAGCATCAAAGTTGATCGGCAACAGGTCGCGGCAGTCTTCGACCACAAGTGCCGACTCAGGACCTGCAAGGATCACGGGGAAGGGGTGATGATGACGATCCGCCATCTCCAGCATTACCTGCCGACAGCCTCCGCAGGGAGCGCAGGTCTTGATGATCGTACCATCCTCCTTTGCTCCCACGATCACTAGCGAAGTGACGGGATCGTCGGGATAGAGGGCGCCCGACTGGAAGAGGGCGGTCCGCTCGGCACATAGTCCGAGGGGGTAGGAGGCGTTCTCCTGATTGGTCCCCAAGACGATCCGTCCGCTCTCCAGACGGAGGGCGGCAGCGACGTGGAAGTGTGAGTAAGGCGCGTAAGCATCGGAGACAATCTCCTTAGCCTTAGCCACCAGCTCCTGATCCCCCGGTGAGAGCCGGTCGATAGGTAACTCCCTGACAGGTACCTCTATATCTCTACGCTCTGACATAAATTCACTTTAGCTTAGTACTCGTAGCGATAAAGATACGAAAAATCCCCCGATTTTAAGCTCCTTCTATTTTTCCTTATAGCATTTATAGGGGGTAGAAGAGCGGCAGGAGCCAGACCATAGCTACGATGACGATCACCTGGAGGGGCAGACCAACCCGCACGTAGTCCATAAAGCTGTACTTCCCGACGCTCATCACCATCGCATTGGGCGGGGTGGCAAAGGGACTCATAAAGCACATGCTCGCCGCTACAGATACGCCGATCATGAAGGGGACCGGACTCACCCCAAGGGCCGAGGCTGCTTGTAGAGCGATAGGCGCAAAGAGTACTGCTGTCGCTGTATTACTGATAAATGTCGTCAGCAGCTGCGTACCGAGCATGATCCCCGCCAGCACCGCATAGGAGCCATAAGTCCCGAGCCCACTCACGATACCTCCTGAGATCATGGAAGAGAGACCGGTATTGTCCATCGCCGTCGCCAGAGGTATCATGGCGGCAAAGAGGATGACGCTCTCCCAGCTAATCGTCCCGATGGCATCCTTGACGCTGCGGAAGCAACGAGTCAGGATCAGCAGTATATCAGCCACCAGGACTGCCATCACGGGAGGGAGCCAATTAAATATCATCGCCAGTATCATCAGGAAGATGATCACAGCCGCCACCGGACCCCGTTCGCTGATGATGGCCTTAGAGGCTTCCGTCGCCGGCTCTCCTAGGAGGATCAAGTCGGTCTCCTGAGCTCCCAGACGCTCTATATCCTCCCAGGTGCCCTGCAAGAGGAGCATATCCCCCTCCTGGAGCGTGGCACGGGAGAGCCTGTGGGTAATGTAGGAGCGATTGCGCTGGAGACCGACGACACTGATCCCATAAGTCTGACGCAAGTCGGTATCGCTGATCCGCCTGCCGACCAAGCGGGAGCCGTGCTTCACGACGACCTCGGCAAGACCGTACTCGCTGAAGGAGAGTCGTCCCGAGAAGGTCCTCTGTCCCTCCTGTTCGTCATCAAGGAAGGTGAGACAAGCCTCCTCCGCCAGCCGCTGCACATCCTCATAGGCACCGCTCACGTGGAGCACAAAGCCGCGGTGCAGCATCGTCTCTGCGGTTGGCACAGTGGCTCGAGCTCCGAGATGGACACCTTTAACGCCGATCACGCTACAGTGGAAGCGCCCCGTCAGGTCGAGCTCCGCCAGCGTCTTCTTCCTCAGGAAGCTCCCCTCCTCGATCCGCAGACGGTAGAGATCCTCGAGCAGGTTGTACTGACTACTGAGCTGCTCCGGACTCTTACGCATCCGCTTCGTGTCCACGGCTGCCTCCTTACCGCTAGCGAGCAGTTTGGAGAGCGGCCAGAGCAGTGCCCCGCAGATCAGGAGGATCACCAGACCGACCGGAAGGGTGGTAAAGAATTGCAGTCCCTCGTGACCCGACTCTATGAGTGAGTTGTGTACGATAAGCGTAGGCGGCGTACCGATCAGCGTCATCATCCCTGAGATACTGCAGGCAAAGGCCATCGGCATCAGCAACCGTCGTGCATCCACGCCCGACTGCGCCGCTATCGTCACCACGATCGGCATCAGTATGGCGACGGTGCCTGTGTTGCTGACGAAGAGTCCCACTATGATCGTCACGAGGATGACGAGGTAGAAGAGCCTCAGCTCGCTCTCCCCTGCCAGCGAGAGCACCTTGTTGCTAATCAGTCTGGCGAGACCGGTCTGCGTGATGGCACCACCGACGATGAAGAGCCCGGCGATCATGATGACGACCGAGTTGGAGAATCCCGCCAGCCCCTCCTCGGGAGTGATGACTCCTGTCAGTACCAGTGCCACCATGGAGCAGAGCGCCACCACATCCGACCGGATCCGCCCCCACACCAGCAGACCCGCCGTGACTATGAGAATGATAAGTACTTGGACCATCGCAAATCAATTTCTGTACGGTGGTGATTATTCTTGGTTTTCCACAAAGATACTGAAAATGGAAGTCCCCTACCCCCATCTATATTATACTGGTGTACAGCAGACAGAGAGAGGATCGACCGACATCGCAATGCCGATCGATCCTCAGTCTTAGTCAGTGGATAGTGAGGTACTTAGTCAGCCCTTCCGCTCACGAAGTCCCTTCGCCATACGCTTCATAGCCTCCTCAATAATCGAGCGAGGCTCGCCGACATTGAGACGCATGAAGTAGTCCCCACCGGTGCCAAACATCCGTCCGTCATTCATAAAGACCCCACACTTCCGGATCAGGAAGTCGACCAGCTCGTCCGGATCCTTAAATCCTGCATCGGTGAAGTCGAGGAAGATCAGGAACGAAGCCTCAGGGCGGATCATCTTTACGCCCGGCATCTCCCGCTTGAGGTAGTCCTGTACAAAGTCTACATTCTCGGCAATGTAGTCCATGCAGGCACGCGACCACTCGTCACCCTGCTCGTAGGCAGATGCGATGGCATCATAGGTCCAGCAGGAGGCTGCCTCGAGACCACACTGAAGCATGTAAGCAAAGGCCTTCTCCCGCAGCTCCTTATTGGGAATATAGTAGTGTGAGCCGATCACTCCGGGCATATTGAAGACCTTGGACGGAGCCATCAGCGACATCGTGATCTCGCGAGCCTCATCGGAGATGGAGGGGAAGGGGTGATGCTGCACGCCTCTGTAGCTCAGGTCAGCATGGATCTCATCACTCATGATGAGCACACTATGCTCATGCGCCATGTGAGCCACACGCTTTAGCTCCTCATCGCTCCACACACGCCCACCGGGATTGTGCGGGTGACAGAAGAGCAGCATCTTGGACTGAGAGAGAGCCTCATCCAGCCGATCCCAGTCGATATAGAAGCGCTCGTCACGTACCAGCAGAGGCGCCTCCACCAGCTTGCGGTTGCTCCCACGGATGACGTTGGCAAAGGGATAGTAGACCGGGGGAAGGATCGTGATCCCGTCACCCTCGTGCGAGAAGCACTGGATCAGCTTGTAGTACCCGGAGACCACACCGGGTGTGTATGAGATCTCCTCCTTGGCGGGGCGGAAGCCATATCGCTTCTCAAACCAGCTCTGGATAGCCTCGAAGTAGCGGTCCGGCGGGAAGGTATACCCCAGCACAGGGTGCTCTAGACGCTCGCGGACTGCATCGCCCACAAAGGAGGGCGTAGCGAAGTCCATATCAGCGATCCAGAGAGGAAGGATATCCTCGTACTCGCTCTCGAAGTGACCATAGCCGTCATACTTCATACAGCTGGTCCCATGTCGGTCGATGACCTTGTCAAAGTCGTACTTTGCCATAACGCAAGATTAAAGTGTTGTGTAAATCGTTTGAGTTCGTTCCAAAGGTACAAATTGTTCTGCTTTTTCTAACATCCCCATCAGCCCTCACCCCAAAAAGTCGCCTCCGTGTCGTCTCGGAAATTCTGGGAGAGGTCTCGTCCTTTTCCTTTACCGGTATTAGTGAGCTCTAATACCGGTAATAGACGCAACTAATACCGGTAATAGAAACCACCCTCTCCCAAGCCGCTCCACTACGGCAACTCTCACACCATTCGTCGAGACCGTGAGCGGAGTCCCCCCGCCCCGAAACTCCTCATAATAGCACCTTTCGCAAAAAGAAGACATTATTCCGCAAACAAATCCCGTCATATATTCGACCCAAGAAACCAATACTACACACTAATACTCAACAGCTTACGAAAATCACATCTACGCCCTTACCGATAATCGTCAGTGCGTAAAAGAAAGAGTGTAACACTAATGTCGTCAAAATGCAGTATGTTTGCCACAACGAACCACTACCTTTGGCGCAGAGTGAAGAGAGCTATATCTCATTTGCTCGTCGGAGGACGAACTTTTAATTTAAACTCCATAACTACATCTACAAACAACTTAAGTCGGTAACATGAACCTGAAGACCTCTCTAAAGGGCTGGGCAGTACTGCTTATGACTCTGACTATCTCGCTGGGTACCATACTCCCCGCAAGGGCACAGTCGGATGTCAAGGTGAGCGGGACGGTCTATGATGATGCCCTACAGCAAGCATTTCCCGGGGTGACAGTCATCGTCGCCGGGACGACAAACGGCACCTACACCAATGGTGAGGGTCACTTCACCATCAGCGCACCCGTAGGGGCGACGCTACACTTCTCATTCATAGGCTACAAGACCTATGAGTACAAGGTCGAGAAGTCTGTCTCGGACCTCAAGATCACACTCCGGGAGGACGCTCAGGCGCTTGACGAGCTTGTTGTCCTCGGGTATGGAGTCAACGCAAGGAAGCAGGACCTCTCTGCCTCAGTCGGTGTGATCGACAATACAGACGCACTCTCAGCACGCCCCGTTTCCAGTCCTGAGGGGATGCTCCAGGGACAGCTGGCAGGTGTGACGGTACAGTCCGTCGGCGGAGATCCTACCGGGCTGCCCAATATCGTCATCCGCGGACAGGGCTCACAGAATGGGGACAACGTCCTCTGGGTGGTAGACGGTATCCCGGGCGCACCCATCACCTCAGTCAGTGACATCGAGTCCATCGTGGTGCTGAAGGACGCCGCTTCCGCAGCTATCTACGGAGCGCAGTCCGGAGCCGGTGGTGTCGTCCTCGTCACGACAAAGAAAGCGAAAGAGGGCAAGCCCACCCTGACATACGACGGCACTTATGGTATCCGTCAGGCAGCCAACCTGCCTCGCCCGCTCAATGCCGAGGAGCAACTCAGGATGAGACAGCTCAGCTACGCCAACGCCGGGCAGACGATACCTGACTCCTGGAATCCGGACAAGAACCCCTGGATCAAGACCACCCGGACCGACTGGATGAAGGAGGTCTTCCGCCCCGCCTTTTACCACCGCCACAATGTCGCACTCAACGTAGGAACTGAGAAGTCCGCTAATCGACTCTCCTTTGCCTACGAGGACAATAAGGGTATCCTGCTCAATACCTACAGTCGTAACTTCTCGCTCCGCTACAACGGTCGATACGACATCAATAGATATGTCTCCATCAGCGAGGACCTGATCTGGAAGAATAGCACCGGCCGCTCCAAGAGCACCAACGACGGTTACACCGGTCCGGTCCTCTCTGCGATCTACATGCCCTCGAGTGCCACAGTGTACAATCCTCTGGATGGTACCTTTGGCGGTGTGACGACAGAGGATCCGGAGTACATCGCTAAGTACGGCAGCAACTTCGCCGACGCTCACGGCGATGCAGTCAATCCGGTTCGCCTGCTGACGGCCAGCAACTACTTCGACAAGAATAGCGATGTCTGGACCACGACGGCACTGACGCTGAGCAACCTGGTGGAGGGACTAAAGTTCACCAGCCGCTTTACATATAATATCTTCAACTACTACGGTAAGAGCTTTACTCCCATCACCGACGAGCCGGGTAAGCCCAATACATCTAATAGCTTAGGAGAGGCCTCATCCAGGACTGAAGCCTGGAAGACCGAGAACACTCTGACCTATGATCAGACCTTCGGTGATCACTCCCTGAGTGCCCTCCTCTCCACCACCGCAGATCACTGGCAGCAGATAGGCTTCTCAGGAGAAGGTAACAACTTCGCCGATGAGAGCCCCAACCTCCAGTTCTTCACCTTCGCCGGCGAGACAAGAGCAACCGACTACTTCAGTGGGCCTGATGCCAATGTCTCTCTTGTGTCACGACTGGGCTACTCCTACGCTGACCGCTACTTCGCTACCGTCTCCTGGCGTCGCGACTATGCTGGCCGACTCCCTAAGGAGCACAACTATGGAGACTTCCCGGCTGTAACAGCTGCTTGGAAGATCTCCAACGAGTCCTTTATGCCTACGTCGGAGAACTTCAATCTACTGAAACTACGTGCCTCTTGGGGACGTATCGGCAACCTCGGATCCATCCCGATGAACTACAAGTCTGCCACCCTCGGGACCAAGGACTGGCACGAGCAGGCAGTCTACGGCGTGGAGGAGAATAAGCTGTATAATAATATTGTCTTCCACTCCAAGGCGGTCAATCCTCTACTCACCTGGGAAACCTCTGAGCAGGTCGACGTCGGTCTGGACCTGGCACTCTTCCGCGAGAGACTCTCCCTCTCGATCGACTACTTCGACAAAAGGACCTTCAACCTGATCCAGGAGGCCACGATGAACTGGCCCAATACCATCGGTCTCGATCCGATGATGCTCAACCTTGGAGAGGTGAATAACCGAGGATTTGAGCTGACCGCAGCGTGGTCAGACCGTGTGACCAAGGACTTCTCCTACTCGATATCCGGCAATGTATCCTACCTGCGAAATAGGGTCACCGATATTGGTGTCAAGAATGAGGATGGCACGGCAGGAGTGTGGCTCAATAGCGGCTCAAACTTCCGCGGCATCCCCTACACCATGCAGACCGGAGAGGGTCAGCCACTCGGATCCTACTACCTGATACGGACGGACGGGATCTTCAAGTCCGAGGCTGAGGTCAAGGCTCACGCAAAGGATGGTCAGCTGATCCAGCCGAATGCCGTGCCCGGGGACCTTAGGTTTGTCGATACCAATGGCGATGGCGAGATCACTGATGCCGACAGACAATATCTGGGCAATGCCATGCCTGACTGGACCTATGCCGCCACCTTTGCCATGAACTATCGTAAGCTGGGCTTCAGCCTCATGCTGCAGGGGGTACAGGGAGCACAGGCGCTCAATGTAGCGAAGTATATGACCCTCAATGATGCGGAGGGGAGCTTCAATCGCGACAGCCGTATCCTCGATGCCTGGTCTGAGCAGAACTCAGGATCCGACATTCCCCGTCTTACGAAGGCAGATAACAATGGGAACTTCAAGACTCCGTCTGACTGGTACCTCGAGGATGCCTCCTACCTCCGACTCAAGAACGTCACCCTCTCCTATGACATGAGCGACCTCATCCGCAGCTGGTCTCACCTCGACGAGCGTAAGAGCGCACTGCAGATCTACCTGAGTGGTGAGAACCTCCTGACCCTGACTAAGTACAGCGGTATGGATCCCGAGACCGGAGGATGGGATGCCATGACCTATCCTGTATCGCGTGTTTTCTCACTCGGTGTGAAGCTCACCTACTAATTTGACACAGAAAGTTATGAAGAAGAGTAATATAATATTGGGATCTCTTGCCGGCCTTATCGGACTGGTGGGACTCTCAGGATGCAATGACTTCCTCAATACCCACCCACAGGGGACCAATTCGTCAGACCAATACTTTGCCAATGACTACCAGGCGGTAGAGGCTCTCGATGGCATCTATGCATTCTATCATCAGGAGGACTGCTTTGGACGAGAGTTCTTCTGGGAGCAGGGAGCAGCATGTGATGTTGTCTGGGGTAAGAATCGCAGCTACAACACCCTCGCCACCTTTAAGTACACCGGTGATGAGTCCCCCCTCAGGGATGTATGGGAATATATGCAGATGTGCATACAGCGAAGCAACTGGATCATCTCTGAGCTGCTTGGTAAGGAGAAGGAGCAGAAGCTTACACCCATCGAGAATAGAGTGCTCGGGGAGGCCTACTTCCTGAGAGGGTTTATCCACTTCTACACCGCCTACAGGTATGGTACCGACAAGCAGGGAGTGCCCTTCACTCGGTGGGAGGACTACGAGGGTGGATACGATAACTCCATCCCTGAGCAGAGAGCATCCGTGATGGAGAATTACAAGCTTATCCTCGAGGACATGGATGAGGCGATCAAGAGGCTGCCGAGGTATGAGACCTACAATGCGGCTGATCGTGGTCGCGCTCATCAGGCGGCAGCTGTCGGCTATAAGGCTAAGGTCTATGCCTACTGGGCGGCCTGGGATGCCTCGAAGTGGAGCGACGTGATCGCTATGGTCAATGAGCTGGAGAGTAAGTACGACCGCGGCCTTGCCGACTCGTTCTCCGATCTTTTCTCATCCGACTTCAGCAAGTTCTGGTCACGCGAGTACCTCTGGACGATCCCCTCCAATGGCGGATCCTCCGGCGGTGGTACCGAGTTCCCCGGAGTAATCCTCGAGAATAAAGGCTGGGGTGTCTACAACGGCTGGGGGCAGAATAAGCCCTCCCTCGATATCTATGAGGAGATGCTTAAGGATGGTAAGGGTAACGAGCGCCTCACAAGATCTATTCTCGAGTATGGTCAGGAGTTCCCTTTCTTTGGTGAGAAGAGGAAATTCTACTCTCAGTCAGACCTGGAGTCAGGCTTTCAAATCAATAAGTATATGGAGCCCTTTGGGCACAAGGACGCATCTCAGGAGGGGCTGGTCCATACCAATGGAAACTTCCCCTGTGCGAGGATCAACTTCCCCCTACTGCGCTTTGCGGACTGCCTGCTTCTCCGTGCCGAGGCGTATCTGATGACCGGCAATGCGGCCAAGGCTACAGAGGACATCAATCGAGTAAGGGTGCGCTCACACCTGGATCCGATCAAGGGTACGGCAACCACGGCTGACCTCTACCACGAGAGACGCTGCGAGCTGGCATTTGAGTTCTCCGACCACCTGTACGACCTGAAGAGATGGCACCTCAGCGGTGACGCTACACTTAAGGAGCTTGCCGCTAAGGAGCTGAACTCGCATCCGAGAGTGCGAGTGTATGAGAATCGTAGCAATCCTGACTCTTCCTTCACGATCGAGCCTTACAATGACTACAAGGACAAGGCGCAGTATCAGGACTACATGATCGCCTTCCCCTATCCATCGGATGTGATCACCAACTCCAATGGTAAGCTTAAGCAGAATATTGGCTATGCTAAGTGATCTTGATGAGCGAGCCTAACATTCACTAATCACACATTGGGGCATCATAGGCTCAGGGATCCGTCCCTTACCTATGATGCCCCTTTTCATCCCAGATAGATATGGAGAAGACCTCACCACTGTGGTTCCTTACGCTACTGCTGATCTCAGGACTGGTCGGCGGCTGTGGGAGAGAGCCTGAGACGAGACTGATCGACCTCGCGATCGTGGGGACGCATGATGCCACAGCCTATAATGCGTCACCCCGGCTTCGGTGCCAGGACCTGACACTGGAGGAGCAGCTGGAGGTCGGAGTCCGTGCCTTTGACCTCCGACTCGTCGACCGATATGATGGGTCCGGATGCATGGATCTTTATCATGGCAAGGAGTCGCTTGGGCTCGAGTTCACCGAGGATGTTATGCCTCTTTTTACTCAGTTTCTCACCGCCCATCCGGACGAATTCGTTATCTTGTCACTCCGGAAGGAAGATGACGAACACCACTCGCCTGATGAGATGGAGGCGTACAGTCTCTCGCTCCTGCGTGCTCTGGAGAGACCGGAGGTGGCACGGCTCCTCTATAGAGGCGAGCTCACGCCGGCAACGAAGGTCTCGGAGGTTCGAGGGAAACTGCTCATCCTGCTTCGTACGAGGATAGGCGACGATGTCTGTCTACCCTACTTTGATGGATTTCAGGACGACACCACCTTCACCGCCCGTCTGATCAATCCCTGCGGTGGGAATCTTGACCTAATGGTAGAGGACAAGTATATGGTCTGCGACACCATCGGGATGCGTGATAAGAAATCGGCTCTCAGCGAGGTACTGGACCTTGCCGAGACAATGCCTGACCACTGGATGATCGCCTATCTCAGCGGGACAGGTGACCTAACTCCTGAGGCGGTGACGGAAGAGCTCAATCCTTTCGCCTACCGTCTTCTCCGAGAGAGGACCTCGCTCCCTGGTGGGATCTACTTTATGGACTTTGCCGGAATGCCTGAGGCTCGGGCGATCATTACGCTTTGTAAGAAACAAAACTCCAAGATATGAAGAATAAACTAACCCTACAGCTCGGACTACTCCTTGTCCTGCCACTACTCCACTCCTGTGGTAAGAGTGTGGGAGAAGAACTGATCACTCCTGATTCGACCAAGCTCTATGAGATGGTCGACCCATTCATCGGGACAGGATTTCACGGACACACATTCCCCGGGGCTACCGCTCCGCTGGGAATGGTTCAGCTGAGCCCGGAAACACGATGGGAGGGCTGGGATGCCTGCGCCGGATACCACTACGATGACGACACACTCTACGGCTTTGCTCACACCCACCTCTCGGGCACCGGATGCAGCGACCTTGGGGACGTGATTTTCCTTCCCATTACAGACAGAAAGAGCTACGCTGACCACATCAATGACGAGCGGTTGCCCAAGGTTGGTTTCAGCCACGACCGCGAGAGCGCACATGCAGGCTACTACAGTGTGGAGCTGGACAACGGTATCCGGGCTGAGCTTACCGCCGGATCCCTCATAGGTGTCCATCGCTACACTTATCCTAAGGACTCCGGAGAGACCTCGCTGCTGATCGACTTAGTGAATATCAAAGGGGATGAGATCGTAGAGAGTGGTCTAAAGCAGACCTCAGATAGTACGCTGAGGGGCTACACGATTACCAATGGCTGGGTGCCCGGACAGCACGTCTACTTTGCCGCCCACCTGAGCCGTCCGATACGAGAGACCAAACTTTTCCTAAATGGAGAAAAGGTCAATGAGCAGATCGCTCAGGGCGACTCCATCCGTGCGTTACTGTCTCTAGACGCAGGGGAAGACGGCGTCGTGGAGATCTTTGTCGGGCTCTCACAGACCTCTATGGAGGCAGCTGAGGCTAATCTCAATGCGGAGCTCTCACGGTGCGGGAAGACTTTCGACCAAGTCTGTGCCAACACAGAGAAGCAGTGGAATGACCTGCTCTCTAAGGTAAAGGTAAAAGAGGGGAACAAGGAGGATCTCACCTGCCTCTACACCGCCCTCTACCACTCCCTCGTAGCGCCGAATAGGACAAGTGATGCTGACGGGAGCTATTGCGGTATGGACGATAAGATCCGCCAGGTCTCCGGAGTGAGCTACTCCACTCTGTCGCTTTGGGACACCTTCCGCGCGGAGCATCCTCTCCTTACCCTGCTCTACCCTGAGGTGGTACCGGATATGTGTCGATCCATGATGCAGATGTACCGTGAGCAGGGCGAGCTGCCCATCTGGCCGCTCTATAGTGGCGAGACACGCACCATGATCGGTTACCACGCCGTCTCCGTACTGGCTGATGCCTACCTCAGCGGACAGCTTGGGGACCTTGACCCGATGGAGGTACTCGAGGCTATGATCAAGTCATCCAATATCAACAAGAAAGGCTCCGATGCCTACACCCGACTGGGATTCATTCCCGCCAATACGCACAACGAGTCCGTCTCCTGTACCCTCGAGTACGCTTATGATGACTGGTGCATCGCTCGGATGGCGGATGCACTCGGGGAGAAAGAGATTGCAGACACCTACTACAGGCGAGCTCATAATTACATCCACCTCTTCGACGGAAGCACCAAGTTCTTCCGTGGACGTCACGAGGACGGATCTTGGGGAGCAGACTTTGACCCTTACGAGGTAAGCAAGGACTACACCGAAGCCAATGGCTGGCAGTACCGCTTTGCGCCCATGCACGATGTGGAGGGGATGATTGCTCTCCACGGTGGAGCAGAGGAGATGCTTGAAGCTCTCGACAATCTCTTCAGCGACACCACACCGGCTGGAGACCTCCAGGACATCACCGGTCTTATCGGGCAGTATGCTCATGGCAATGAGCCTAGCCATCACCTCGCCTACCTTTACAATTACCTGGGTCGCCCATCCCGCACCCAGGAGCTGACGTGTCAGATACTAGATGAACTGTACCTCAACACTCCGGAGGGGATCAGCGGCAATGAGGACTGCGGTCAGATGTCTGCCTGGTACCTCTTCACTGCCCTCGGTCTCTATCCGGTGACACCGGCTAGCGGAGAGCTTCAGATCACCACCCCCCGCTTCCGGGAGGTGACCCTGACGCTCCCGAAGGGCAAGCTCACCATTACCACAGACAAGGATCCTGCAGAGTATCCCTATATCCGATCCATCAGCCTGAATGGAAAGGAGCTGCACCGCCTCTTCGTCACCACAGAGGAGCTCGCTCAGGGAGGCACACTCGCCTTTGCGCTCTCCGACAAACCTGTAGATGACTTTCGAGTGGAGGAGAAGCCCTACAGTATGACTCATAAGGACTTCGTGTCGCCGGTCTACAGCTCGGACGACATCACCCTCTTCCACGACCAGGTGAGCGTAAGCTTAGCCACAGCCACCCCCGGAGCGACGATCTACTACACCATCGATGAGGGGGAGAAAAAGGAGTACACCGGCACCCCCATCACCCTCACTCGCAACACGACCCTCCAGGCTACTGCCGAGAAAGAAGGACTAAATCCCTCGCCCACCACGACGCTCATCGCCACAAGGGCTGAGTATGCCCCGGCGATGGAGATCACCTCCGTTGCCGATGGTGCCAACTGGACGCTCCACGCCGGATTGGTCGAGCGTACGGATCAGATCGCTGCACTTCCTATCATAGGACACGGTGTCTGCGATCAGCCCTCGATAGATATGCGAGACCGCGAGGATCTATTTGCACTCACCTTCACAGGATATATTGATGTTCCGGAGACCGATGTCTACGAGTTTCGTCTCACCTCCGATGATGGTTCCGTCCTACGTATCCACGACCGACCGATCGTCCTCAATGACGGCTCGCACGCTTTCGTCTCAGCTACCGGCAAGGCCGCACTCAGTCGCGGACTACACCCCTTCACCCTACTCTACTGGCAGGGCGCTGAGGGGAAGGGGCTCCGACTGGAGTACCGCCGACGCGGAGAGACCGACTACACCACACCCACACTCAAGCACTAATGATCCATGAAAGTCATATCTAAGCACCTCCTTATAGTCCTGCTGCTCATCGGTCTCACGGCATCAGCACAAGAGCCAAGCCGCCAGACCGTCACACTACCCTCCACCTACGAGACCGTAACGGTCCGCCCTGTGGGAGGGACCAAGGTACGCAACGTCGTCCTGATGATCGGCGACGGTATGAGCCTTGCACACATCGCTGCCCTTAGGACAGTCAATAAGGGACATATCAATCTCTCCAATGCTCAGGCCACCGGGCTTGTCATCACCACGGCGCTTGACAAGCTCGTCACCGACTCCGCCGCTGCCGCCACTGCGATGAGTACAGGGCATAAGGCTCGCTACCACACACTCGCCGTGGATAGTCTCGATCGACCCTACGCCACCATCATCGACTTCGCCCACAGCGCCGGTCTCGGCACCGGTGTGATCAGCACCTGTCGTCTTTACGATGCTACCACGGCCGCCTTCCTCGCCCACAGCTCTGAGCGAGAGGCACCCTATGAGATCATCGGGCAATTCCCCGACAGCCATTGCGATCTCATCATGGGCGGAGGGGCAAAGGTCTTTGCCGACAGACCAGATGGACGCAATATTTTCCAGGAGATGAAGGAGAAGGGGTATCGTGTCACCCGAAGCCTCAAGGACTTCGCTGCAGGCGAAAAGAGTTCCTCCGGCCGCGAGCTATGTGTCTATGCAGAGAAGGACGTACCTGTGCCTCTAGAACGGGGAGAACTACTCTCCGACGCCTCACGTCTTGCACTTGATCACTTGGTGAAGCAGACTCCTGAGGGTTTCTTCCTGATGATCGAGGGCTCTCAGCTGGACGACTATATGGTCATACCAACGACCTCGACTTGCTGATGCAGGAGACGGCGGACTTCGACCGCGCTATCGGAGCGGTCATGAAGTGGGCCGAAGAGGATGGCGAGACGCTCGTCATTGTCACAGCGGACCACGAGACCGGAGGACTCACCGTCCTCGGTGGAGATGAGGAGAAGGGCGAAGTGGAGGGAAACTTCTCCACCGGCGGCCACAGCGGCGTGCTGGTACCGATATACCT
The DNA here is from genome assembly GCF_934359325.1 of uncultured Porphyromonas sp. Taxonomy (GTDB): domain Bacteria; phylum Bacteroidota; class Bacteroidia; order Bacteroidales; family Porphyromonadaceae; genus Porphyromonas_A. The sequence continues at coordinate 1,740 of NZ_CAKRLH010000013.1, read as the reverse complement.
CTATGGTCCGTCATCAGACTACTTCACCGGCATCTATCACAATACCGAGATCTACCATAAGGTCATGCACCTCCTCGGACTCTCCGAGCGCTGCACCCACGAGACTGCCAGACCATGAAGCGACTACTTACATCCATCATCCTATTACTCCTGTGCTTGAGCTCCCTATCGGCGCAGGACCACCGCGGAGTGCTGCGCTTCAGAGCCGACAGCACCTTTCGTATAGCACAGTTTACCGACCTCCACATCGACCCTACCTCAGTCAATACCACACGCACCTACGAGGTTCTCCGGGAGGTGATCCGCTCGGAGCGACCGGATCTGGTCCTGCTGACCGGTGATGTCATCACTGAGCGTCCCGCGGCAGAGGGCTGGAGGACCCTCACTCGATTCTTTGAGGAGGAGAAACAGCCTTACGGCGTTCTACTCGGCAATCACGATGCTGAGGTGATCTCCAAGGACTCCATCTATGACCTCCTCGAAGGGAAGCCTTACTGTATCAGTCTCAGAGGACCGAGGGAAATTGAGGGCGAGGGCAATCAAGAGATCCGCATCGAGAGTTCCTCCGGTGGGGAGATCGCTGCCCTACTCTACCTCTTGGACTCGGGCCAGTACTACACGGACCAATTTATCAGCCACTACGACCACATACACTTCGATCAGATCGACTGGCTCAGGAGAACTCATGCCCAGACCATCTCTGAGAGTGGCAGGGAGAGCATACCATCCATGCTCTTCTTCCACATTCCCATACTGGAGTTTGAGACACTAAAAGATCAAGGGAAAGGGCACGTCAGCGAGGGCATCTCCTCCTCCACGCTAAATAGCGGACTCTTCAGCACACTGCTTGACTTAGGTGGCGTAATGGGAGTCTTCTGCGGACACGACCATGCCAATGACGCCCTGACGATCCGAGACGGCATCACCCTCGGCTACGGACGAGTAAGCGGTCTGGATGCCTATGGAGATCTTCCCAGAGGCGGACGAATGATTGTTCTGCACGAGGGAGAGCAGCGCTTCGACAGCTGGATAGCCACCCCGGAGGGAGGTCGGGAGGCTATCTTCTACTACCCCTCCGGCTTCGACTCCGATGAGGAGCAGTCCGCTCACTATCTGCCAGCACTCCCTCTCGATGCTCGGGCTCATGGAGTGAGCTACCGCTATTACGCCGGGACGATCAAGCAGACCAAGCAGATCCCCACTGTCTCCCTTGTCGCTGAAGGGACCCTGCCCAACCTCTCTATCGAGGGAGCAGACCGGGAGGACCACTTTGGCTACATCTTCGAGGCCCTCATCCGCATACCGGAGCGGGGGCTCTACCGCTTCTACACCTACTCCGATGACGGCTCTGTGCTCTACATTGATGGAGTAAAGGTGGTAGACAACGACGGAGGTCACAGCGCCCGCCTACGGGAGGGAGTGGTCGCACTGGAGGCAGGCTTCCACCGGCTTAGGGTCGACTACTTCGAGGACTACATGGGACAGACACTCGAGGTGGGACTGACCGGAAAGAGTCTCCTCCGGCAGCCTATCCCTGAGAGCATGCTATACCTCGAGCCATCTGACGAGTGATATGATACGACTGATACTACTGACAGACTTTACCGAGTCCTACTCCTACAATCTATTTGCCGGCATACAGGCCTACGCACAGGAGCATGACCGCTGGGCAGTCTGCCGCATGCCGCCGAGCTACAAGAGCCAGCATGGTCTCGCCGGCGTGCTGGAGTGGGCCCGAGC
>NZ_CAKRLH010000012.1 GCF_934359325.1 uncultured Porphyromonas sp. | reverse complement strand
TCATGATTAAGAGCCCAGCGAGTCGGCACCGGCTTCTCGCCCTCTCCCAGCGGCTCGCACGGCAGCACCGTCCCATCGAGCAGGGTGATCGAGGTAATGACCTTATTCTTCTCTTCTCCCATAGCGTGAGCGTCTTAGACTAAAGTGTGGTATATACATCTAAGAACAAATATACCCTCTTTTCCCCACCCATCTCTCCATCCTAAGCCGAGGAGGAGGAGTGAGTGGGGGGGTATCTTACCGGTCTGGAGGCTGGCAGGTAGAGTTCCGTGAATTCTATTACCGGGCTTAGTTTGGGGGCGCAGGGCTGACGCATTTGAGCTACACAGCAAAGAAGTGACAATCACTGTCGCTGTGCAATCCGCCTGCCGACACTTTTGTCCCCGTATCGACTATCATGCGGAATCGAGGGTGGAGATGAGTGGATCGGCAGAGCGGTATCTTTTGGTAACTTTGCGACCGGATTATGGATAAGAGAGATATGGCGCAGAAGAAAGTTACGCTACTGGGGAGTACCGGCTCGATCGGCACCCAGGCACTTGAAGTGATTGAGCGACACCGCGATGAGCTGGCTGTGGAGGCCCTGGTATTTGGGTCCAACGTGAAGGTGGCAGTGGAGCAAGCACTCCGCTTCCGTCCCCGTGTCGTGGTGACCGGTGAGGAGAAGCTCTACAAGGAACTCAAGCAGGCGCTCCGCAACACCGATACCGAGGTGAAGGCGGGTCGCGAGGCGGTGCTGGAGGTAGCCGGCTCCTACGACACCGATATCGTCCTCTCCTCCATCGTCGGCTTTGCGGGGTTGCACCCCACGATCGAGGCGATCAAGAACGGTCGACTGGTGGCCCTTGCCAATAAGGAGTCACTCGTCGTCGGGGGCGAGCTGATCAGCCGCCTGGCGCGGGAGAATGCAGGCGTGATCCTGCCGGTAGACTCAGAGCACTCCGCCATCTATCAGTGCATTGTCGGCGAGAGGCATGGCGACGTTGCCAAGATCTACCTCACCGCCTCGGGGGGACCATTTGTCGACCTCACCAAGGAGCAACTCCGTGAGGTGACTCCTGAGCAAGCGCTCCAGAACCCAAACTGGGACATGGGCAACAAGGTGACGATAGACTCCGCCTCTATGATGAATAAGGGGCTGGAGATGATCGAGGCGCACCATCTCTTCGGCGTAGCACCCCGGGACATCGAGATCTGCGTCCACAGGCAGAGCATCGTCCACTCCATGGTGGGCTTCTGCGACGGAGCAGTCAAGGCGCAGCTGGGGCTGCCGGATATGCGGGTACCAATAGCCTACGCACTACTTTTCCCCCGACGGCTCCCCGGCCTGACATCGCTTCCCACGACAGATCAGCTGAGCAGCCTCACCTTTGAGCCCCCACGCCGGGATGCCTTCCCCTGCATCGACCTCGCCTATCGTGCCATCGAGGAGGGCGGCACTTCGCCCTGCGTCCTCAATGCGGCCAACGAGGTGGCAGTCCGCCGCTTTCTCTCTGGTGATATCCGCTTTACCGACATTCCCGAGCTGGTCAGTCACTGTCTCGATCGGATGCCGCAGCGGAGTGCCCTATCCCTCGAGACGCTGGAGATATACGACGGGGAGGCACGCAAGCTGGCCGAGATCTGGAGCCCACGACACTAATCACGCACTACCTTATATATGGGAATCCTCATACGCATACTTCAGCTACTCCTCTCGCTCTCACTGCTGGTTTTTATCCACGAGCTGGGACACTTCCTGTGGGCCAAGCTCTTCGGCATCCGGGTCTCCAAGTTTTACCTTTTCTTTGACTGGAAGTTTGCTCTCTGGAAGTGGAAGCCAAAGGGGTCCGAGACAGAGTACGGCATCGGCTGGCTGCCGCTCGGAGGCTACTGCGCCATAGAGGGTATGATCGATGAGCAGGAGGCTGAGACCGGTGTGCCCAGCGAACCGGAGGAGTGGGAGTTTAGAGCCAAGCCAAAGTGGCAGCGGCTCCTCGTGCTGGCAGGTGGCATCCTGAATAACGTTCTGATGGCGATCCTGATTTACTGGGGTCTCTCCTACCACTACGGCGTGGACCACATACCGATGGAGGGCGTCGGGGATGCGCTCACCTACTCCAGTGTGGGACACCGCATGGGACTGCAGGATGGGGACCGCCCCTACGCGCTGGACGGCAAGGAGATCAAGTACTTCGATGGCACTCTCGTCCAGGAGATCGCCAATGCAGAGACTCTAACGGTGGTGCGAAAGGGGAGCCGGGTGGACCTCGCCGTACCGGTAGACCTGATCCCGGCGATGCTGGAGACCGACAGTGCGCTCTTCTACATCGATCTCCCGAGTGTTGCGGACTCTGTCCTTACCGGATCCAATGCAGCCCGAGCAGGAGTCCTCGCCGGCGATGAGGTACTGGCACTTAATGGCAGACCGATGAAGCTCTCAAGTCTGCTGCCCGCCGTAAAGGAGCTCCGTGGAGATACGCTCCTACTCACCCTGCGTCGAGGTCAGGAGACGCTTCAGCTACCGGTCTATGCAGATCCGGAGGATGGGCTTGGGATCATGTTCTCCGCCGATCCGGGTAAGGCTTTTGGGAAAATACATGAGGAGTACGGCTTCTTCGAGGCACTGCCCAAGGGCGTCTCCCGCTCCTGGCAGCTCCTAACCGGGTACGTGGATCAGCTAAAGTATGTCGCCACGCCGCAGGGAGCTAAGAGCATCGGCGGTCTCGGGACCATCGGGAGTCTCTTCCCACCGGTATGGAACTGGCTATCCTTCTGGACCATGACCGCTTTCCTCTCGATCATCCTCGCGGTGATGAATCTTATCCCTATCCCCGGACTCGATGGCGGACATATCTTTTTCTTACTTCTGGAGATGATCACGCGGCGGCAGATCCCCTATAAGTATATGTACTACATTCAGCTGGTCGGCATCGGGTTGCTCTTCCTCCTTATGATCTATGCCAACGTGGCTGATGTGATCCGATTCCTCTTCTGACCATGCGCAAGCGTACCGACGACAAGTCTCCCATCTATCCCTCCGTGAAGGAGGTGGAGTCGACCAAGCTCGGCTTCTCCGCCCTCAGGGAGAGGCTGCTCCACCACTGCGCAAATGAGGTGTCCCGCTACTTAGTGTCGCGGATGCACTTCATGGACTCTGCGTCAAGAGAACTGAGGACGGAGCTGAGGCGGGTGACGGAGATGCAGGAGCTCTGCGACAGTCGCACCCTCCCCTCCTGGGGCTTCGGGGCACTCCGCTCAGCGATCAAGGGCGTGCGGCCGGAGGGGTCCTACTTGGAGTCGGAGCAGCTGCGCGCTCTCCGCGAGATGCTGGACGCAGTAGCAGAGACCGCCAAAATCCTGACCGAGGATGAAGCAGAGGACTATCCGCTCCTCCACCGACTGATCGACCGCCTGGAGCCGCTGGAGGAGCTGAGACAGGAGCTCCACCGGCTGATCGGTGACGACGGGGAGATACCCGATGGCGCATCGGACGAGCTACGGAGTATCCGCCGAGCGATCCGCTCTCTCGAGGGTTCGCTCGGGGCTACGATGCAGCGTGTCCTCCGTCATGCCCGGCAGCAGGGCTGGGTCGACGCAGATGCCTCCGCCGTGATGCGCGACGGCCGTCTCCTTCTACCTATCAACCCCGGCAATAAGCGAGACATCCGCGGCATCGTCTATGAGGAGTCGGCGACCGGCAAGACGCTCTTCGTGGAGCCGGAGGAGGTGGTGCTGCTGCACAATGAGATAAGGGAGAAGGAGGGCGAGGAGCGACAGGAGATCCTCCGACTTCTTCACGCCTTCGCTGACCGGCTACGACCCTGGCTCGACACGGTGCGGGACGACATCACGATCCTCGGGATCCTCGACTTCGTCCACGCCAAGGTACTCCTCGCCGGGGAGATGGATGCGGTGGTACCGGTGATCGAGACGGGGGAGCAACGTATGGAGTGGTGGAAGGCGCGCCACCCACTCTTGGAGAGACACCTCAGGGAGGAGGGCAGATCGCTCGTCCCCCTCGACATTAAGCTCACCCCCGAGGATCGGATCCTCATCGTCTCGGGACCGAATGCGGGAGGTAAGTCGATCACCCTCAAGACCGTAGGGCTGCTTCAGTATATGCTACAGTGTGGACTCCCGGTGCCGATGCAGGACCACAGCGTGATGATGCTCTTCGACAAGATCTTCATCGACATCGGGGACCAGCAGTCGCTCGAGGACGACCTATCTACCTACTCGAGTCACCTGACGAATATCAAGTTTTTCACCCGCAACGCCACGGACAGGACGCTGCTGCTGATCGACGAGTTTGGCAGCGGCACCGAGCCAACCATCGGTGGGGCGATTGCGGAGGGTGCACTGGAGCAATTCCGACTCATGGGCGCCTACGGTGTAGTGACGACCCACTACGGCAACCTGAAGGACTACGCCTCAACGCACGACGGACTGATCAATGGGGCGATGCTCTTCGACCGGCAGCGGATCCAGCCGCTGTACCAGCTGGTGATCGGTCAGCCGGGGAGTTCCTTTGCCATCGAGATCGCACGGAGCATTGGTCTCCCGGAGGTGATCCTCGACTACGCCTCCGAGCAGGTGGGAGAGGACTTTATGCTGCAGGACAAGTACCTCCAGGACATTATGCGCGACAAGGCCTACTGGGGTCGTAAGCGGTCGGAGGTACACAAGCGGGAGAGAGAGCTCGAGGAGGAGCGCATCCGACTCCAGCAGAAGCTCGACGCCCTTCAGTCCAAGCGTGAGAGCGTTCTCTCCAAAGCTCATCAGGAAGCTCTGGACATCGTCTCATCAGCCAACGCTGCGGTGGAGAAGACGATCCGCGACATCAAGACAGCCAAGGCAGATAAAGAGCGGACAAGGAAGGCTCGGCAAAAGCTGGACAATAAGCGCACCTCACTTGAGCAGAGGGTGCAGCCAAAGGAGAAGCGGGAGCAGAAAAAGAGCAACGTATCAAGAGAGACGATCACTGTTGGCACCGGCGTGACTCTGGAGGGAGGAAATACGGTGGGCGAAGTGACCGAGATCAAGGGGAAGGAGGCACGCGTCTCCCTCGGCAGCATCACCGTCACCGTGCCGCTCTCTAAGCTCACTCCCACGATCCGCAAGCAGACGATCATCCACAAGGAGCCGCCCAAGGTGGTGGAGATGCAGTCGGATGAGCGCAGGTTAGCCTTCAAGCCCCTCCTCGACTGTCGTGGACAACGGGTAGATGAAGCCCTCCGGGCAGTGACCGGATTTCTCGACGAGGCGGTGAGCTACGGCATGAGCACCGTCCGGATCCTCCACGGCACCGGAACCGGGGCACTCCGTCAGTCGATCCGTGAGCTGCTGTCGGATCACCCGCACGTCGCCTCCTACGAGGACGAGCGCGCAGATCTCGGAGGTGCCGGCATCACCATCGTCCACATCGGCTGACGACTCCGCAGTCAAGTCTTCCCTAAGGATATGCGAGTATTAGGAGAGGAACCTCTCCTTGCTTCCTTCCTCCCTAATCTCACAAGACCGAGTACAGCTGCAAATATACTACCTACAGAAGGAGCCAAAGTCTCGTATGGTCTCCTTCATGCAATAACCAGCTCCATCAGTCAAGAATCATACTGACGTCTCTCCGATAAGGACACCTTATTACAATATAGGAAGGGGTCAGAAGCGGGATGTGGAGCCACCGCCACCGGAGGATCCACCGCCAAAGCCGCCACCAAAGCTACCGCCGCCACCAAAGCTACCTCCACCACCGAAGCCTCCGCCGCCGAAGCCTCCGCCCCAGATCACCGGTCCGAAGCCACTACCCCGACGGCGGATACGCTCTGCCCGATCGGTATGACCGCAGTGCTCACACTTGCCGACCGTCACCTGCCTGCCAAAAGCATTGACAGAGACAGTAGCATGGTAAGCCTTCACCCCACATGAGGGGCAGCGATAGTACTCCCGGGAGTCTCTATCGAGGCTCATCACCTGCGATCGGTGGCACAGATCACAGACCAGCACTGGATGGGCGACACTGCGTAGCTTCTCCTCAAGAGCCTCTCCAGCATTGAGATACGATAAGTTATTAGGATACCTCAGTCGGGTGATGGTATCGTGCGAGCCACAGTAGGGGCAGTCCTTGAGGCGACGCTGCCACTTCGACTTCAGCCAGAGGTATACAGGCAGGAAGATCAGGAGAAATCCCGGCAGGAAGCCTATCGCCATCGGGAGTACCTCCGACCCTCTTCGCTTGAGGATGGAATACTTCTCCGCCGGCGTTCCTCCCAGACGGACCCGCCCGAAGAGTCCCAGCAGAGCTAGCACCGCCACCACCACAGAGAGGATCCCGTAGCCGGCAAAGATCGTCAGCAGATCCTCGTCGCTCATCTCATCATCGGTGTAGTCGACGTTTCCGTCATTGGAGGGATCGTAGCCCTCACTGAGATAGGTGTCTATCTGACTGATCCCGGCGAGGAAAGCCTCCTTGGACCTTCCCTCCTTGATCCCCGGGATGAGGATCCGCTGCGATATGCCGTAGGTGGCAGCATCGGGCAGCGCCCCCTCGAGACCATACCCGGTCTCGAAGCGGATCAGCCGACGCCTCTGGGTCACATAGAGGATCAGCAGGCCATTATCATCCTCAGCCTTACCGAGTCCCCAGAAGCGGAAGAGCTCCTCCGTAAAGGTCTCCGGGTCATCATTCTCAATCGCCGGTAGCACCACCAGCACCGCCTCCACGGTATGCCGCTCTCTCAGGTCGTAGAGAGCGCGGTCTATCTCCGACCGCTCCTCCGGTGTGAAGTACCCCTCCGGGTCGCTGACGAAGCGTCGGTAGTCCTGCTTCTGGACATTAGGCACATCCTCCGGGCGATAGTCCCGCACCTCAGCCCTTGCCACCCCGGAGAGGAGCAGCAGGAGCAGGGTAAGGGGAAGGAGAAAGAACCGCCTCACGGTCAGAACTTCACCTCAGGAGCACGATCGGCGCCGGCGACAGACTCGAAGTAAGGCTTAGCCTTGAAGCCCAGGATAGAGCCGAAGATGTTATTGGGGAACTTGCGGACAAAGGTATTGTACTCCTGCGTCACCTCGTTGAAGCGCTTCCGCTCCGTAGAGATGCGGTTCTCCGTTCCCTCGAGCTGTACCTGGAGAGCCTTAAAGTTCTCATTTGCCTTCAGATCCGGGTAGCGCTCCGAGACAGCGAGGAGTCGGCCGAGAGCCTGGGAGAGCTCACCCTGAGCCTGCTGATAGGCAGCAAGATCCTCGGGGGTCATCTTCGTCGGATCGACAGTCATCTGGGTTGCCTTGGCACGTGCCTCAACGACTCCCTCCAGCGTCTCACGCTCATGGGTAGCGTAGCCCTTTACCGTATTGACAAGATTGGGGATCAGGTCAGCACGGCGCTGGTACTGATTCTCCACCTGGCTCCACGCCTGGCGCACGCCCTCCTCTTGCTGCACCGCCTTATTATTGAAACTGATGCCGGCGACGACAGCCCAGAGGACAAGGAGGATGACGATGACAATGGCTATCAGGCTACCTTTATTACTCTTACTCATAGTTACTCTATTGTTAGGGGTTTATACTCTTAAATTTACTCATCGCAAAGGACGATCTCGCCGCGGTGCACCTTGCGGGTGCAGTACTCGCACTGCATGATCTCCTGCTCCCGATCGAGGAGTCGAAAGGCGCTCTTCATCGGTTCGTTATTGGTGATACACTTAGGATTGGGGCACCGGACGAGACCGCAAATGTCGTCCGGCAGGGTGACGTGCTTCTTCTCCACCACCTCGTACTCACGGATCACATTGATCACGATCTCTGACGAGACGAGGGCGAGGCGATTGAGCTCCTCCTCGGAGAAGAACTTGTCCTCCACCTTGATGATCCCCTTCTGTCCAATCCGCTTACTACGGAGGTTTTGCCCGATGGTGATCGGTACGTCGAGGCTGTCGAGGTGGAGGAGGCGGACCACCTTGAAGAGGTGCTCCACAGGGATGTGGTCGATGACCGACCCATTCTTGATCGCATTGACCCGCAGCTGACCTTTCTCTACTTTAGTCATGGCACTCATACATTGATTACTCTGTGACAGGGATATCAAGGGCTCTGCAGATGAGAGCCTCGCGGACATAGAGACCATTCTGTGCCTGAGTGAAGTAGTAAGCATACTTGGTCCTGTCCACATCCATGGCGATCTCATTGACCCTCGGGAGGGGGTGGAGGACGCGCATCGTGTCCTTGGCGGGACGGAGCATATCGGCTCGGAGGATGAAGGAGTCCTTCACCGCCTCGTAGTCCTCCTCGTCCGTGAAGCGCTCCCGCTGGATCCGCGTCATATAGAGGATGTCGGTCTCGGCGATGATCTCCGGCGTCAGCTCGTGTGAGTACTCTGTCGGGATATGGTGCTCATCGCAGTAGTCCCGGTACTCCGCCGGCAGAGCCAGCATATCGGGGGAGACGAAGATGAAGTGGGGGCGGAAGTAATTCATCCCCTCGATCAGCGAGTGGACCGTGCGCCCAAAGCGCAGATCTCCCACCATTGTGATCGTGAGGTCCTCCAGTCCGCCCTGCGTCCTGCGGATCGAATAGAGGTCGAGCATCGTCTGCGAGGGATGCTGATTGGCACCATCGCCGGCATTGATGATCGGGATCTCCGTCACCTCACTGGCATACTTCGCCGCTCCCTCGAGGAAGTGGCGCATGATGATCAGGTCAGCGTAGTTGGAGACCATCTTGATCGTGTCGTGCAGGCTCTCACCCTTCGACGTGCTGCTGGCGCGAGCGTCAGAGAAGCCGATCACCCGGCCGCGTAGGCGATTGACAGCGGTCTCGAAGCTGAGACGCGTCCTCGTGGAGGGCTCAAAAAAAAGCGTCGCCGCCACGCGACCCTGCAGGAAGTCACGATTGGGCTGACGCTCGAAGCACTCCGCCATGTCCAGGATCCGAAGAATCTCCTCCTCAGAGAGTTGATTGATCGAATAGAGACTGTTATGATTCATAGTCGCATACTCTATATGATTCTTTTCTCTCACAAATGTAGCATTATTCGCCCAATCCACGAGACTCTGCCCCTACCCGAACAGGGGGTGACACATTTGAGGCTTACATAAGTCATCCAACTCATCGTAAAGAGTGGGGAACGAAGCACCCCGACAGGGGTGCCCGCTTTTTAGACCCGGGTCGAGGGGCGTAGCCCCGACGACCCGGGGATCCGGCATTGCAAGCGATCCCGCGACCCCGTAGGGTGTCGCACTGATTGACTGACTGGTATGTGCGACACCCTAGCGGGGTCGTATACTTTAAATGCATCGTCGTTTCCCGGGGTCTTCGGCACTTCGTGCCTCGACACTCGGTCTAAAAAGCGATGATCCCTCCGGGGCTTCGCCCCTGCGGGATCGGCAGGCGGCTGCAGCAGGGGAGGGATCAGTCGACAGGATTGCACAGCAGCGACAGGGATTATCACTTCCTGCTTTAAAGCTCTAATGCGTCACCCCTACCAGAGTATGGCTCCAAACTAATACCGGTATTAGTGATCACTAAACCCGGTAATAGTGATGACTAATACCGGGTTTAGATTTGCGCCAGATCGGGAGGGGTACCTTCTCTCCGTTTCTCAGAGCTTGTCCATACAGCTTTTTTTATTAGGTTTGTCAGTGATAAGTTTATTCTCAATACCAGACATGTCCAGATATAGACGAGTACTACTCAAGCTCAGCGGTGAGTCCCTCCAGGGGAGTCAGGGCTACGGCATCGATCCCGACAAGCTAAGTGCCTATGCACAAGAGATCAAGGAGGTGGTCGATGCCACCGGCACCGAGATCGCCATCGTGATCGGTGGGGGCAATATCTTCAGGGGACTGACCGGCATCGGCAAGGGCGTCGATCGGGTCAAGGGCGATCAGATGGGTATGCTCGCCACGACGGTCAATAGCCTCGGGCTCTCCGCTGCGCTGGAGGCCGTAGGGCTGGAGTCCGTAGTCTTTACCGCCATCCAAATGGCTCCCGTCGGACGCTTTTATAATAAGTGGGACGCCATTGCAGCGCTTCGAGAGGGCAAGATTGCCATCTGCTCCTGTGGCACCGGAAACCCCTACTTCACCACCGACACCGGGGCCTCGCTCCGTGCTGTGGAGCTGGAGTGCGATGCGATGCTCAAGGGGACCCGCGTCGACGGCATCTACACCGCTGATCCGGAGAAGGATCCCGCCGCGACCAAGTACGACACCATCACCTACGACGAGATCTATGCACAGAACCTCAGAGTGATGGATCTCACCGCCACAGCAATGTGTCGGGAGAATGGTATGCCTATCGTTGTCTTCAATATGGACAAGCCCGGTAACCTCATGAGACTGCTCTCAGGTGAGACTACCGGGACACTTGTCACCGAATAAGTACATCACTAACCGCCACAGGCGAAATAGACAAATATCCAGACCATGGAAGAACTAGACAAGATCCTCACAAAGGCCGGCAGGATGATGGGCGACTCCATCACTTCGCTCCAAGATCGTCTCGACAAGATCCGCGCAGGTCGCGCCAATCCCAAGCTCCTCGATGACATCCGAGTGGAGTACTACGGCAACCTCACCCCACTCAAGAATGTGGCCACGGTCACCGTACCGGATGCCCGCACCATGATCATCACTCCGTGGGAGAAGAAGATCCTCAAGGACATCGAGAAGGCTGTGATCGACTCCAGCCTCGGCATCACGCCGAGCAACAACGGTGAGAACATCCGCATCACCATCCCGCCACTCACTGGTGAGCGCCGTCAGGAGCTGGCCAAGCAGGTCAAGGCGGAGTGCGAGGAGGCACGCATCAGCGTCCGCAACGCCCGCCGCGATGCCAATGACAGCCTCAAGAAGCTCCTCAATGACGGACTCTCAGAGGACGTCGAGCGTGATGCAGAGAGCGACGTCCAGAAGCTCCACGACAAGTACATCAAGCAGATCGAGGAGTGCTATAACGCGAAGGAGAAGGAGATCATGACCGTCTGAGGTCACTCTCCGACAGTGTGCCAATGGAAGGAGTCGTTACCTGCTGCCAGGGAGATGTCTATACGATTGTGGTTGACGGAGCTGAGTATCTCTGTCACCTGCGAGGACACTTCAAGACCGCAGACATCAAGTCGACCAATCCGATCGCGGTAGGAGACTTTGTCACCTTTACCATCCCCCGGCCGGAGGATGGAGACTTCGGCTGGATCACGGCAGTGTCGGACCGGCGGAACTACATTGTGCGCAAGTCGGTCAATCTCTCCAAGCAGTCCCACATCCTGGCGGCCAACCTCGACCGGGCAATCCTCCTCGTGACGATCAATTATCCGATCACCGGGACCACCTTCATCGATCGTTTCCTGGCGACCGCCCAGGCATACGATGTGGAGACGATCCTGGTATTCAATAAGATTGACCGGTACAGTCCCTCCGAGGGCGAGGAGATGGCAAGGATGCAGGCTCTCTATGAGAGCATCGGCTTCCGCTGTCTCGTCATCTCTGCGCGGGAGGGAGTCGGCATCGACGAACTTCGGCAGGAGGTGTCGCACGGTGTGACACTGCTGGCGGGACACTCCGGGGCGGGTAAGTCGACGATCAGTAACCTCCTCTGCCCCGGAGCCAATCGTAAGACCGGCGAGGTCTCCGAGCAGACTAATCTCGGGGTCCACACCACCACCTACTCTCAGATGTACCCGATCGAGGGGACAGAGGACGGTTTCCTCATCGACACGCCGGGGATCAAGGGCTTCGGCTCATTTGACTTCCGCAAGGAGGACATAGACGGCTACTTCCCCGATCTATTTGCTTACGCCAAGGACTGCCACTATGCCGACTGCAGCCACACCCACGAGCCGAAGTGTGCGGTACTGAGAGCCGTGCGAGACGGGAAGATCGCTCCCTCTCGCTACAAGAGCTACCTCAGCATGCTCTACGAGGACAGCGAGGAGAAGTACCGCCTCCCTCAGTAGCGCCTGTAACTAGCTCAGAGCAAAAAGTCCCCGGTGAGAGATCTCGCCGGGGACTTGCTATATATATTCGGAGGTTAAGGGCGACGTCTTCTGCTCTGATCGGTGGCGGACTATAGGAGGTGCGAGGATGAGTGACCTTTAGCATTAATTATTTCGCTATATTTATCCCACTAATGGTGAATATCATGATGAGACAGCATAGCAATATCGCCCTACTCGGACTTCTCCTGGGACTACTGACGCTGAGCCTGACCGGCGAGGCGCAGATCGACAGCCTCCGGAGCGAGATGATGCGGGGCAACACTTCCGGCATGGAGAGCTACATCGGGAGTCTGAGCAAAGCAAAGCGGAGGACCCTCACCAATCGGACCCTGCTCACCGAGATAGCCATCGCACACTACGATATGAGTGAGGCGTCGGCGCAGCTCCGGGGGATAGAGTCGCTCCGTACGTCCGACGATCAGCAGAGGACGGTGGAGGAGCTGACGAGGAGACTCAGGGCGGCTGAGCGAACCTCCGCCGGGCTCGTCCGGATGCAGCTCTATGCCCACCGCACCGGGAGCGAGGAGGGTCTGCTGGCGGATCTGAGCCGCGAGACGCCGTCAGTCGGGCAAATTGGTCGCAGCTCCTTCGTGAGTGCTGACGGTCGGGAGCGGTGGCAGGTGGTTTCGGATACCCTTGGACACGACCACCTGGTGGTGACCGGTCGGCTGGGAGACGGCTCCTGGGACAGCGAGAGTGCGAGAGAGGTGGAGATCCTCGGGCTGGAGGGCGGTCGGATAGCTTTCCCCTACCTTCTTGCCGATGGGGAGACAATTAGCTTTGCCTACAGCGGACCGGAGTCGCTCGGGGCGTACGATCTCTTCGTCTCGAGATACGACCGTGAGGGAGGACGCCTGCTGGTGCCGCAGCAGCTATCTGCGCCCTATAATACTATGGCGAGTGACCTGCTCCTGCTACGGGATGAGGAGCGAGGCGTAGACTGGCTACTCACCGACAGAGGTACATCGGATCGGGAGGTACTTGCTCTCTACGCCCTCTCCCACCGCACGGAGCGGCAGGACGTGGTGACGAGGGAGCTGGCATGGCTGCTGGGCGACAGCATCCTACAGTCCGGCATCGCCCTGCCGCCGCCAGCTCGTGGAGTGGTGCCGAAGAGACCGGAGGTGATCCGGGAGCCGCTATTCTGGATCGGGGAGACACCAGTCTACGACCGGAGCAGCGTAACCGGTAGAGAGGCACAGCACTTCCTGGAGCAGTACATCCGGAAGCAAGAGGGACTCTCCGGTCTAAGAACTAAGCTGGACTCTCTACGCAAGCGATACGAGATCGATCAGTCTGTCAGGAGAGAGATACTAACTCTGGAGCGGGAGGAGGAGGCACTCCGGGCGGAGCTTTTTGATCTCCGGAATAAGGTGATCAGGCTGGAGACGAAGACAAAGTAATCACTCTTTAATCATTATACAGAGCCATGTCGATAGGATTAGTCATCATCATTGTGCTGCTTGCCATAGTGGCGGCAGCGCTACTTGTGGGGGAGGTTTTCCTGATCCCCGGTGTGGGCTTCGCCGGTCTGCTTGGTGTTGGCACGGTAGCCGGCACAGAGTACTACCTCATCCGCGGGGGGTACGACACGATGGCGGTCATCTTTGCCCTCCTCACGATCCTCTTCTTCTGCATTGCCGCCTACATCATGAGCCGAAAGAAGGTGGTGCGCAAGGTGGCACTCTCTAGCGAGATCTCCTCTTCTGCGCGCCGGCCTGTGGATGTATCCGTCGGCGCAACCGGCATCGCTCGCAGCCGTCTCGCCCTCAAGGGGACGGTGGAGGTGGAGGGGAAGATCTTTGAGGCGACGTCGGAGCAGGGCTTCATCGACCAGGATATGCCGATCTACATCTCACGGATAGACAAGGAGACGATCTACGTCAGCCTCGACAAGCGGGGCGCAGAGCCGCTATCTGAGTAAGC
Source organism: uncultured Porphyromonas sp. (assembly GCF_934359325.1). Classification (GTDB taxonomy): domain Bacteria; phylum Bacteroidota; class Bacteroidia; order Bacteroidales; family Porphyromonadaceae; genus Porphyromonas_A. The sequence goes on along the minus strand of NZ_CAKRLH010000012.1, from coordinate 5,995 downwards.
ACAACCAATAATCTACACATTATCTCATGACACCGACATTAATATTCTGGGGCGTAGTGGTGATCATCGCACTGATCATCCTGGCGGTCATCTTCCGCTACTTCCCCGTTATGCTCTGGGTGAGCGCCCAGGCCTCGGGAGTGAATATCTCCCTCTTCCAGCTCTTCATGATGAGGATCCGAAACGTCCCGCCTCAGGTGATCGTCCGTGCGATGGTCGAGGCGCATAAGGCGGGGATCGGGCTGACTCGGGACGAGCTCGAGGCGCACTTCCTCGCCGGAGGACATGTGGAGCAGGTGGTACACGCCCTCGTCTCAGCCAATAAGGCGGGGATCAACCTGAGCTTCAGCGATGCTGCTGCGATCGACCTCGCCGGGCGTGACGTCTTTGAGGCGGTCCAGATGAGCGTGAATCCTAAGGTGATCGACACCCCGCCGGTCACCGCTGTGGCCAAGAACGGCATCCAGCTGATCGCCAAGGCGCGCGTCACCGTGCGGGCTAATATCTCTCAGCTGGTCGGTGGTGCTGGCGAGGAGACTGTCCTCGCTCGCGTCGGAGAGGGCATCGTGTCTAGCATCGGCTCCGCTGAGGCTCACTCTTCCGTCCTCGAGAATCCGGACTCCATTTCGAAGCTGGTGCTTAAGAAGGGGCTCGACTCCGGTACCGCCTTCGAGATCCTCTCGATCGACATCGCAGACATCGACGTCGGACGTAACATCGGTGCCGTGCTGCAGATGGACCAGGCAGAGGCGGACAAGAACATCGCCCAGGCTCACGCCGAGGAGCGGCGCGCCATGGCAGTGGCAACGGAGCAGGAGATGAAGGCGAAGGCTCAGGAGGCTCGTGCTCGCGTGATCGAGGCTGAGGCTGAGGTGCCTCTGGCGATGGCGGAAGCGTTCCGAAGTGGCAACCTGGGCGTCATGGACTACTACCAGATGCGCAACATCCAGGCCGACACCTCCATGAGAGAGAATATCGCTAAGCCTCTCACCAAGCCCTCCGAGGACGTAACCAAGAAGAGCAACCAGAGTGACAACTCTAAGAAAACACTATAATATATTATGACAGAGAATAGAATACCCGACTCCGAGCTGATCGTCAATGAAGACGGCTCCATCTTCCACCTCCACATCCGTCCCGAGCAGATCTCCGACAAGATCATCGTCTGCGGCGATCCCGGACGGGTGAACATGATTGCCTCCCGCTTCGACAGCCGGGAGTGCGATGTCAGCAGCCGAGAGTTTCACACCATCACCGGCACCTACAAGGGCAAGAGAGTGACAGCACTCTCCCACGGCATCGGAGGCGACAATATCGAGATCGTGATGAATGAGCTCGATGCCCTCGCCAATATCGACCTCCAGAGGAGAGTCGTCAAGCCGGAGCACAAGAGCCTCACCATCGTCCGCGTGGGCACCTCCGGCGGACTGCAGGAGGACGACCCTGTGGGTGCCTACGTAGCCTCAGAGTACTCCATCGGATTTGACGGCGTACTCCACTTCTACGCCGACGAGGCAAAGGTATGCGACAGGGACTTCGAGGAGGCGCTCCTCAGCGGTCTCGACTGGAAGCTCACCGGTCTCAAGCCCTACGTGGTCCGAAATGACGAGAGTCTCTTCCGCCAGATCACCGACGGCACCGACATCATCCACGGGGTGACCATATCTGCCAACGGCTTCTACGTTCCTCAGGGACGCAAGGTCCGCTCTAAGCCACTCGACACGGATCTCAATCGCAAGATCATGGACTTCGAGTACCGCGGGCATAGGATCACCAACTTCGAGATGGAGGGCGCTGCTCTCGCCGGTATCGGCTCCATCCTCGGTCACCGCTGCCTCACCGTCTGCACCATCATCGCCGGGCGCAAGAAGCAGGACATGAACACCTCTTACAAGGACACCCTCGACGGACTGATCGACACTGTCCTCGACCGGATCTGACCCCCACACACAGACGCACCGAAGCCCCTCCCCGACTGTGGTCGGGGAGGGGCTTTCGCATTCTCTTCCTGAAAATACCACTATAAGCCCCCATTCGTGCAGAATAAAGAAAGATTATTTTAAAGAGACCCAATATTTGAGTACCTTTGTGCCGAGACGTGGCATCACGTTCCAATAAGCATAACGCAACATTCACACAACTTATACAGTTAAGACGTTAACATTTATGAGATCAAAGAAACTGGTACTCGCCCTGGCGGGTCTAATGGCCGGCGCCTTCGCCGGAAACAACGCCACGGCGCAGGTTCGCGACGTCAGCGTTATGGTATCCCCATACGCTTCGTACAACTGGTGGAACTCCAACATCGCGCTCAAGAACTCTCCCTTCGTCGGAGCCCGAGTAGGCTTCGGCTTCGGTCCCTTCTTCGAGATCCGCGCCAATTACGAGCAGTCCATCAATCTCAAGAACGCCCTCCAGGACAAGGACTGGAATCCTCTCAACGAGGACGCCCTGAAGAAGCTGGACGGTATGGACATGACCATCTCCCGCGTAGGTGGTGAGGCTAAGGTCAATCTCCTCGGCAACGCTGCCGTTACCCCCTACCTCACCGCAGGTGCCGGTGTCCAGGTCCTCGACTACAATCCCTTCAAGGTAGAGGACAAGGACGCTATCATCGAGGAGGCTAAGGTCAAGGACAAGCAGCTCTACTACACCCTCGGTGCCGGTGTCAAGCTCCGCATCACCGACCGCATGGCATTCTCTATGGAGGCTCGTAACCTGGGCTTCAATATGAACGCCAACAACTCCTTCATCAACCACTACGGCGACATGAAGGATCTGGACAAGAAGAAGTACGGCAACTGGTCCGCACTCGCTTCCTTTGACTTCTACCTCGGCGGCAACGCCGCTCCCGGCACTCACCAGCTCGGCGATCGCTATGCCAGCCTCTTCAGCGACGGATTCCGCGGCATGAAGTTCGTCCTCGAGCCCGGCGTGCAGTACGTCGACTTCCGCAACAAGACCGGTCTGAGCGACCAGTGGTTCCTCGGCGGTAGCGTCGGTGTCGACTTCTCCTCACTTGTCGGTCTCCGTGCCTTCTACTACCAGGCTACCAAGGAGCCCAATGAGCTGAGCTTCGACTTCAATAAGGATATGAAGATGTATGGTGCCAACTTCATCGCACGTCTCAATTACCCGCGTGGTATCGTCCCCTACCTCCGCTTCGGTGCCGGTTACCTCGACCGCAACAACCTGATCGAGTCTAAGGACGAGGAGCAGGCTAAGGAGAACTTCAAGAGCAAGGACCTCTTCGGCATGCTCGGTGCAGGTATCGAGATCCCGATCTCTCGCTGGTTTGCCCTCTTCGGCAACGCTGACGCCATCCTGATGACCGCAAATGATCAGAAGGTCGAGAGCGTGAGCACCCCCGACGACATCGCTGTCAATATCGGCTACACCGCCGGTCTCCGCATCAACCTTGGTGATCCCGTGCTCCAGAGCGAGCTCATGGATGACACCGAGACCATTGCCTACAACGAGCGCACCAATGAGCTCCGCAGTGACCGTCAGGATCGTGAGGACCGTGAGGATCGCGAGAGCCGCGACTCCAGAAGCTCTAAGGTCAGCCGCTCTGACGTGAAGAAGCTCCAGGGTCAGATGATGACCAAGAAGGAGTTTGAGGAGATGGTAGATCGCATCATGGCTCGTATCCACGAGGAGGAGAGCAAGCGTGCCTCCCTCTACACCGCTGACGAGACCGACGTGATCCTCCGCGCACTCGCCACTCAGGGTACCAGCACATCTACCTCTACCTCGACCACGACCGTGACCTCTGACGATCGCGCCATCAAGGATCTCCAGGCACGTGTCGGCTCACTCGAGCGCGATGCCCGCAACACCAACGGCGGCACCGTGACCCCCTCCACCACCATCATCGCTCCCGGCACCGGATACAATGCTCCGCAGCCCGCTCCTCGTGGTTCCTACGACGTAGCCCCCTCAGAGCGTCCCGCAGCCGTTCACCCCAATGGCGGCTGGCTGAAGCTCAATCGTCTCGCTGCCGTCACCGGCTTCAACCTCGGTGAGTCTACCTCTTGGGCACTCGGTATGCGTGGCTACATGCAGATCAGCGACAGTGCATTTGACTTCGTACCGGAGATCATGTTTGGCTTCCGTCAGGGCGGTACCTCCTTTGATCTCGCAGGTAACTTCCTGTACAATATCGACATCAAGAGCCGCTTCACCCCCTACGTCGGTCTCGGTGTCGGCATCTTCCAGCACGGTCTTGGCACCAAGTTTGGCACCAACATCATCGCCGGTACCAATATCAACCTCGGTACCAAGGGCGAGATGTTCGTAGATTACACTGCACGCAATCTCTTCAAGAATAACCAGATCGCTGTTGGCTATCGATTCATCTTCTAAAGAAATCCCCTCTTTACGTTTCATCAACAAGAGTAGATCCATTTAGATATGAATAAGATAACTACCACACTACTGCTGACCCTCGGTATGGTCGCTGCGACACCCGCACTGGCACAGACCGTAGAGGTCGCACCGGCAGACACGGTGGACGTGACGCGGGCTGAGACCCATGCGCTCTCCTCCGAGGACTACGCCGAGGCTCTGGGCATTCAGGACTGGGACAAGGTGGAGGACAATGCGATCCTCCCCATCACCCGCGAGCAGGCAGAGGAGCTCATCACCAAGATGATCGTCGCCGGTCGGGCAGACTCCCAGCGCAAGCTCAAGGAGGCAGAGATTCTGAATGACTTCAAGGTGGAGACTCTGAAGAATAAGCTCCTCGAGTCGGCACTGAAGAACGTCTATACCAAGGACTACGAGCAGCGGATCGATCGTCTCGAGACGATGCTCCTGATCCTCCTCGCCCAGCAGAATGGCGGCAAGCTCGACCCTGCCCTGGTGAATTACCTCCTCGGCAATGGCGACCTCGCCTCACTCCTCACCGAGGGAGTCGGTCCCGCCTCAGGTGCCACAACTCCCGGCGCCGGGACAACCACCATCCTCCCCGGTACCACAGGGCAGCAGACCATCCCGCTCGCACCGGGTGCCAAGGCCGATTCCTGGGATCACTTCCTGAGCCAGGTCTTCTTCGGCTTCGACAGCTCTAAGCTGGACGCTAAGGCTAAGGTCGTGCTCGACAACGTTGCCGGATGGATCCTGGAGAATAAGATGGCTGTAGAGCTCAGAGGTTACGCCTCCCCGGAGGGCAACATGCGCTACAACAATCGTCTCTCCGGTCGCCGCGTCAATGCCGCAGCCGACTACCTCAGGACCAAGGGCATCTCAGACCACTACCTCCACATCGTACCCTCAGGCGAGGATACCATCAAGGAGAAGTCCGCTCAGTACCCTGACGCCCGCCGTGTGGACATCCGTCCATACTACGGTGAGTAACAGATAGCTCTCTGCCCAAACGGGCAGACAGACCGATAGAGGCAGCTGTGAGATCACTCTCACAGCTGCCTCTCTTTTTTGGCTCATCCGACATTTCGCGTGATGGAGCAGTCGTGGAGAGAGAATAGACGGAGCGTAAAGTAGTAGTCATCTCTATATCCGTAAGCGTTTCTCTTCATTACTTTGATCTTATTATTGATGCCTTCGACCGTTGCTGTTGAGAGCTTCCAATGTACCATGCGAGGATCTCTCTTTGCGGCAGAAATGGTGTTTGCAAGCTTAACCAGAGGCTTTATGGCAGTTTCCCGGGCCATCAGGATCCATTCGTCGAGCTTCTCCTCTGCTTTATCTATGGCTTCGCAGGTGTGTATCTGCCAGAAATCCTCCTCGAGATAATAAGCCTGCGAGAGGGGTTTGTTGACTTCGAGGGCTAATTGTAGCTTGGACATTCCGCAATGATTTACAATGTTCTCTGAGTTTGCCAGGAGTAAAAACCGAGATCCCTTTATGAGTCTCCTTTTAGCCGGGTCTCCCTCTCGTGAGACCAGCTCTCTTCGGATCTTGTCCAGGGTATCATTCATTAGTTTGATGACGTGAAAGTGGTCGAAGACATAGATGGCATCGGGGGCATTTTCGC